>JAIUYB010000090.1 GCA_020216625.1 Desulfarculus sp. | reverse complement strand
GGAGTACAGCTTCGACATGTCGCGCCAGCGCCCCAGCGCCGCCCCGGTGGCCTGGCTGGTGGAAACCCTCTGCCTGCCCCTGGCCCTGGCCGGCGAGGAGAGCAGCGTCTATCTATCCGGCGGCACCCACGTCCTGGGCGGACCCACCAGCGAGGAAATCAACCGGGTGTTCATCCCGGACCTGGGACTGATGGGGCTGGAGCTGGATTACGTGGAAATCGCGCCGGGGTTTTTTCCGGCCGGCGGGGGCGAGGCCGAGCTGCGAGTCAGCCCGGCGGCGGGTTTACGCCCCCTGGAGTCCGAGGGGCCTTTCCAGGCCCAGCGCATCGGGGTGGAGCTGGTCAGCTCGGCCCTGCCGGTGCATCTGGCCGAGCAGGCCCTGGCCGCGGCCCAGGACCGTCTGAAACTGCACGGCCTGGAGAGCGCCACCCGCCTGCGCCGGGCCCGGGGCGGAACCGGGCTGGCGGTGCTGGTCTGGGCCGAGAACCCGGCCGGACTGCGGGTGGGGTTCAGCGCCATCGGCCGGCGGGGTGGTCGGCCCGAGGCCCTGGCCATGGAGGCGGTGGAGGCCCTGAAGGCCTTCCTGGACAGCGAGGCCGGTCTGCCGGCCATGCTGGCCTCCCGCCTCTTGGCGGCCATGGCCTGCGCGCGCGGGGTCAGCCGCCTGAGCGTGGACGTGGTCAGCCGGGAGTTGAAGGCGGCGGCCGCGGCGGTGGACGCCTTCTGGCCCGAAACGGTGCGAATCTTCGAGGATCCGCGTGGCGGTCCGGCCCAGATCCGGGTCATGGGCCGCGACTGGGGCCGGGCCTGAGAGCCACCGGCCTGGGCCGGAGTCACCCTCCCAAAACGACCACCGGGACCCCGCCTGGCGGAGCCCCGGTGAATTCCAACCGGCACCGGACGGACCCCTCGCGGATCCGCCCGGAGATGCGCGATGCTTACTTCTTCTTGGCGCTGGCGCGCTTGGAGGCCTTGAGGGGGTTGATCTTCTTGCTGTCTTCCTTGACCTCGGCCTTAATGTGGGTGGCGAAGTTGCAGGGGCCGAAGCGCCACTTGGCCGCCGGATCGGGGTAGCTCTTGCAATAGACCATCTCGCCCGCGGTCACCGTCCGGTCGCAACCCTGGCAGGACTCCACGATGGGGTGGCAAGTGCCACCGCTATACCCACAGCCTTTGCCGCTCATGAAGCCGCATTCCATGCCCGGACGGTTGGTGGTGCACTGCATGGCCAAAATCTCCCTAAAACAAAATAAGGTAGCGGGGCGCAGATGGCCCCGGAACGCCGCCGGCCGCTGATGAAACAGGATTCGCAAAGCCGTTGCGGCCTAAATATGGCCATCGGCCGGGTTTCTGTCAATGGCGGGAACGAAAAAATGCCGCCAGGCGGCGGGCTTGACAAACCTCCGGGCCTGACGTAGATAACGTAGCCTAGTTCAAGGAGAAACCCGACAGACCGGGCCGCGCGTCTCCGCCGCTGGACCAAGTCGGGGCTGGAGTATACCAAGTGTCAGATAATCCCAAGCAAAAGCCCGAATCGCCCGACAAGGGCGTTGCCCGCATCCTGGACGACAACCTCCTGATGCGCCAGCGGCGCCAGAAGGCCCAGGAATTGAAAGAGGCTGGGTTGCCCCTGTTTCCCAACACCCACCGGCCCCGCGACCTGATCGCCGAGCTGAAAAACCAGTACGAACGCCTGGACGGCGACCGGCTGGAGGCGATGGACGACATGAAGTTCTCCATCGCCGGCCGGATCATGGCCATCCGCTCCTTCGGCAAGGCGGCCTTCATCAAGCTCCAGGACCGCAGCGGCTCGCTGCAATGCCACCTGGAGCGGGACCGCCTGGGGGCGGAGCGCTACGGCCTTTTCAAAAAACTGGACGTGGGCGACATCATCGGGGTCAAGGGCTCTTTGTTCCGCACCCGCACCCAGGAGCTGACCCTTCGGGTGGATTCCTGGAACCTGGTGACCAAGAGCTACCGTTCGCTGCCCGAGAAGTTCCATGGGCTGACCGACGTGGAGCAGCGTTATCGCCAGCGCTACCTGGACCTGATCATGAACCAGGAGACGCGCGACACCTTTCAGGCCCGCTCCACCATCGTGGCCACCATCCGCAACTTCTTGATGAGCAAGGGTTTCCTCGAAGTCGAAACCCCGATGATGCAGATCATCCCCGGCGGCGCGGCCGCCCGGCCCTTCGAGACCTATCACAATGCCCTGGACATGAAGCTCTACCTGCGGGTGGCCCCGGAGCTTTATCTCAAGCGTCTGGTGGTGGGCGGCCTGGAGCGGGTCTTCGAACTCAACCGCAATTTCCGCAACGAGGGCATCAGCATCCGCCACAACCCCGAGTTCACCATGCTGGAGTTCTACCAGAGCTACGCCAGCTACGAGGACCTGATACCCATCACCGAGGAGATGTTCTGCGCCTGCGCCAAGGCGGTCAAGGGCTCGACCAAGTTCACCTACCAGGGCCGCGAGATCGACCTGACCCCGCCCTGGCCCAACCTGGACTTCCGTTCCAGCCTGCTGGAGATCGGCGGGGTGCCGCCCTCGGTGCTCTTCGACGCCGACAAGGCGGTGGGCCTGGCCCGGGAGCTGGGCGCGGCGGTGCGCCCGGGCGAGGGCCTGGGCAAGGCCTTGGCCAAGATTTTCGACGCCCTGGTGGAGCCGGAGCTCTGGCAGCCGACCTTCGTCACCGGCTATCCCCTGGACATCAGCCCCTTGAGCCGCACCAACGACCTGGACCCGGAGATCGTGGACCGCTTCGAGTTCTTCATCGCCGGCCGGGAGATGGGCAACGGTTTTAGCGAGCTCAACGACCCCGACGACCAGTTGGGCCGCTTCCGCGAGCAGGCCGCGGCCCGCGAGGCCGGCGACGACGAGGCCCAATTCATGGACCTGGACTACGTGCGGGCCCTGGAGTATGGCATGCCCCCCACCGCCGGCGAAGGAGTGGGCATCGACCGGCTGACCATGCTGCTCACCGACCAGCCCAGCATCCGCGAGGTGATCCTGTTCCCCCTGTTGAGGCCAGAGCAAGGCTGATGACCTTCGAGGTCTTCATCGCCCTGCGCTATCTGCGCGCCAAGCGCAAGCAGACCTTCATTTCCCTGATCACCCTGCTCTCCATGGCCGGGGTGGCCTTGGGGGTCTGCGCCTTGATCGTGGTGCTGTCGGTGATGGGCGGTTTCGAGGGCCAACTCAAGGACCGCATCCTGGGGCTCAACGCTCACCTGACGGTCTACCGCCTGGCCAGCCAGATCCAGGACGTCCAGCGGGTGATGCAGGTTGGGCTGGAGGACCCCGCGGTGGAGGCGGCCACGCCCTACGTCTACGGCCAGGTGATGTTGGTCTCTCGGGCCGGGGCCACCGGAGTGGTGATGCGCGGCATCGAGCTGCCCGGGGCTTTGGGGGTGATCGACCTCAAAAAGATGATGGTCCAGGGCCGCCTGGAGGACCTGGGCCCCGGCCGGGGCGGCGACCCGCCCGGCCTCCTGCTGGGCGCGGCCTTGGCCCGCCGCCTGGGCCTGATGGTGGGCGATCTGGTGGACCTGGTCAACCCCCTGGGCGAGGACACCCCGGTGGGCCGGGCCCCCAAGAGCGAACCCTTCCGCATCGTGGGGCTCTACGACTCGGGCATGTACCAGTACGACACCAGTCTGTGCTATGTCTCCCTGGCCGCGGCCCAGGACTTCCTGGGGCTGGATGGCCTGGTCAACGGGGTGGAGTACAAGGTGCGCGACATCTACCAGGCCGACCAGGTGGGCCGCCGCCTGGTGCAAAAACTGGGGCCTGCTTATTTCCATCGCGACTGGATGGCCGCCAACCACAGCTTGTTCGCCGCCCTGCGTCTCGAAAAAATCACCATGTTCGTGATTCTCATCCTGATCGTGTTGGTGGCGGCTTTTGGCATCGTCAGCTCGCTGATCATGATGGTGATGGAGAAGACCCGGGACATTGGGGTGCTCAAGGCCATGGGCTGCACCAGCCAATCCATCCGGCGCATCTTCATGTGCGAGGGCCTGATCATCGGCATCTGCGGCACGGTGATCGGACTGGGCATCGGCCTGCTTTTGTGCGCCTTGCTGGCGCGTTACAAGTTTATCGAGCTGCCGGCCGACGTCTATCCCCTCTCCACCCTTCCGGTGCAGGTGGAGCCTTTGATCGTGCTCCTGGTGGCTGGCGCGGCGGTGGTGATCAGCCTGATCGCCACCATTTACCCCGCCAGGGCGGCTGGCCGCCTGGACCCGGTGGAGGCCCTGCGTTACGAATGAGCACGGTTAACGGGCAGATAACCGAGCCGCGACCCGGCCGGCAGGAGTCTGGGGCCTTGACAGATTCGGCCCCATTCATTCTAATAGAGCAGCTTTACAAGACCTACCGGGGCCCTCGCGACGAGGTGGAAGTTCTCCGGGGGTTGGACCTGCGGGTTGAGTCCCGGGAAACCGTAGCCATCCTGGGGGCTTCGGGGGTTGGAAAGTCCACCCTGCTCCACATCCTGGGCGCCCTGGATCGCCCCAGCCGGGGTCGGGTGATGGTGGGCGGCGAGAATCTGATCGACCTGGGCGAACGCCAGTTGGCCGGATTCCGCAACCGAAACATTGGGTTCGTGTTCCAGTTCCATCACCTGCTACCGGAATTCACGGCCCTGGAGAACGTGATGATGCCCGCCTTGATCGCCCGCCAGCCCCGAGGGGCGGCCGAGGCGCGGGCGCGGGAGCTCCTGGCCGAGGTGGAGTTGGATCACCGGCAGGCTCACCGGGTGGGCGAGCTGTCTGGTGGCGAACAACAACGGGTGGCGGTGGCCCGGGCGCTGGTGATGGGACCTTCCCTGTTGCTGGCCGACGAGCCCACCGGTAACCTGGACGAGCGAACCGGCGAAAAGGTGCAGCAGTTGTTCCTGCGCCTGAACGCCGAGATGGGGTTGACCACCTTGGTGGCCACCCACAACGAACGGCTGGCCGCGGCCCTGGGACGCAGGGTGCGGCTGGCCGACGGCAGGCTCTTCCCGCTGGACTAGGCGGGGGGCAACCGCACGATCGGGGGCGGCATGTTACGAAAGCTGATGCTGTGGGTGGTGGCCGGCCTGATGATGGCCTGGTCGGGCGTGGTCTGGGCGGCGGCCGAACCAGCCAAGGTGGCGGTCTTCCCCTTTGACGTGTTCAGCCGGGAGCCTCTGGAACAGATGCGCCAGGGCCTGCAGGACATGCTGATCAAGAAGCTCAAGGCCGAGGGCCTGGCGGTGCTGGACGCGGCCGAGGTCAACCGGACTCTGGCCCAGAGCGGCAAGCCCCTGGACCTGACCTTGGCCCGCAACCTGGCCGGCCAATTGGGGGCCGAGTACGCCGTCTATGGCTCGCTCACCAAGATCGGCGCCAACGTCAGCCTGGACGCCAAGCTCCTGGACGTGCTGGGCATGCGCCGGCCCCAATCGGTCTTCGCCGAGGGCAGCGGCATGGAAGCGTTGCAGGGCCTGACCGATCGCATGGCCCGCGAGCTGGGCACCCTGGCCGCCGGGCGGGAACTGGTGGCGGCGGTGGAGGTGCGCGGCAACAAGCGCATCGAGGCCGAGGCCATCAAGGCGGTGATGAACACCAAGGCCGGCAGCCCCTACGCCCCCCTGCGCTTGGACGAAGACCTGCGCGCGGTTTGGAAGATGGGCTATTTCGAGGATGTGCGCTTCGAAACCGCCGACACCCCCCAGGGCAAGGTGGTCACGGTGGTGCTAAAGGAGAAGCCCACCCTGCGCGAGCTGAACATCACCGGCAACAAGGCCATCGAGGACAAGGACCTGCGCGACCAGCTCGGGCTCAAGCCCTTCGGCGTCTTCCGCCCCGAGGCGGTCAAGGAGGCCGAGGAAAAGATCATCAAGCTCTATCACGATAAGGGCTATTACGACGCCAAGGTCACCAGCGACGTGGGAACCACCCCCACCGGCGAGCCCTCGGTGACCTTCAAGATCGAGGAGGGCAAGAAGGTCTTCATCAAGACCATCGATTTCTCCGGCAATAAGTCCTTCCCGGCCAAGGAGCTGCGCGAGGCCATGTCCACCACCGGCAGCGGGTGGTTCACCTGGCTGACCGAGAGCAACGTGCTGGAACGCAGCAAGCTGGACCAGGACCTGGAGAAGCTCACCGACTTCTACTACAACAACGGCTATATGAACGCCCGGGTGGGCGAGCCCAACGTGGCCCGCGGACCCGACGGCCTGATCATCACCATCCCGATCGAGGAGGGCCCGCGCTTCAAGATCGCGGGCGTGTCCATCACCGGCGAGATGATCATCCCCCAGGCCGACCTGGCCAAATCGCTCAAATCCAAACCCGGCGAATGGTTCAACCGCGACGCCCTGCGGGCCGACATCGCCCAGATGTCCAATCTCTACGCCGACCAAGGTTTCGCCTACGTCGACGTGCGGCCCCAGATCCAGCAGGACCAGGCCAAGAACACCGTCGATATCGAGTTCAGCATCAAGAAGGGCGAGAAGGTCTACTTCGAGCGCATCATCATCACCGGAAACACCCACACCCGCGACAACGTCATCCGCCGCGAGCTGGGAGTGGCCGAGGGCGACCTCTTCTCCGGCACGGCCCTGCGCGACGGCAACATGCGGCTGCACCGGCTCAACTTCTTCGAGGACGTCAACATCTCCACCACCAAGGGCACCACCCCGGACCGGATGGACCTGAAGATCGACGTCAAGGAGAAGCGCACCGGCCAATTCAGCATCGGCGCTGGCTACTCCACGGTGGACAAGGTCATGCTCATGGGCCGGGTGGCCGAGAGCAACCTCTTCGGCCGTGGGCAGCAACTGGAGTTCCGCGGACAGATCGGCGGCGTCTCCAACCGCTACACCATCAGCTTCACCGAGCCCTGGCTTTTTGACAAGCCCATCAGCGCCGGCGTGGATCTCTACGACTGGGACCGCGAGTACTACACCTACAGCAAGGAGGCGGTGGGCGGCCGCCTGCGCCTGGGCTGGCCCACTCCCTGGCGCGCGGTGCGGCTGTACACCTACTACACCTACGAGGTGGCAAACATCTACGATATCCAGGACAACGCCGCGCTCATCATCCGCGACCAGAAGGGCGAGCACACCACCAGCGCGGTGCGGGGCATTTTACGCCGCGACACCCGCGACAACGCCTTCAACACCACCCGGGGCTCGGACAACAGCATCAGCGTGGAGTACGCCGGCGATCCCATCGGCGGCACCAACGCCTTCATCAAGGTTTTGGGCGACACTGGCTGGTACTTCCCGCTGTGGTGGGAGCATGTCTTCGTGCTGCACGGCCGCATCGGCTGGCTGACCGGTCATAGCGGCGGTGACCTGCCCATCTACGAGAAGTTCTTCCTGGGCGGCATCAACACCCTGCGCGGTTTCGACTACCAATCGGTCAGTCCCCGCGACCCGGCCACCAACGACCGCATCGGCGGCGAGCGCATGGCCCTGGTCAATGTGGAATACCGCTTCCCGCTCTTGACCAAGGCTGGCCTGGTGGGCGTGGTCTTCTACGACACCGGCAACTCCTGGTCCCAGGAGGACGGCTACAAGCTGGGTGATTTGCGCAAGAGCGTGGGAAAGAGTGTA
>JAIUYB010000089.1 GCA_020216625.1 Desulfarculus sp. | reverse complement strand
CTCCGCCGGGACGCAGGCGAAGCGCGCCACCAGGCCGGCCAGGTCCTCGCCGCGCGCGTAACGCCCGCACACGGCCCTAGTTCTCCAGGCCTTTCGCCGCCTCGGCGTCCAGGAACCAGAACAGCTCTCCCTGGGCCCGCACCAGGCTGGCGGGGAGATGGCCATTCTGGCCGGCTTCCGGCCCCAGGAGTTGGCGGACGATCCCGGCCTTGCCCGCCCCGGTCAGGGCGATGACCACGCCGCGGGCCGCGCGCAGCACCGGCAGGGTCAGACTCACCCGGTTGAGCGGTGGCTGGGCCGATGGCGGGGGACAGACCGCCACCGCCCAGGCCCGGCCGGCGTCCTGCAGGATGGGGTCGCCGGGGAAAAGGCTGGCCACGTGGCCGTCGCCGCCCACCCCCAGGAGCAGGAAGTCGAACTCCGGCGGCAGGCCGCCGAAATGGGTGCGCAGGTCGGCCTGGTAGCGGGCCGCCGCCTCCTCGGGCTCGTAGCGGTCCACCGGAATGGAATGGGTGGCGTACTTGCCCAGGGGCACGTGGTCAAACAGCAAGGCCTTGGCCTGGCCGAAGTTGCTGGCCGGGTCGTCCAGGGGCGCGCAGCGCTCGTCGGTCAGGAAGAAGTGCATGGCCTGCCAGGGGGTTATCTCGCTCAGGGGCGGACGGGCCAGGGCCTCCAGGATGGGCCGGACCGTGGCCCCGCCGGGAATGGCCAGCGCGGCCTGGCCCCGCTCCATCACCGCCCGCGCCGCCCGCACCGCCAGCAGGGTGGCGGTGGCCCGGGCCAGCTCGTCGGCGGTCTGAAAAACGCGAATCCGCATGGTTTATCCTTTGCCTCTCCGGCTTGGCGGGCCGGTGGGTGGTGTTCCCCTCTCAAGTTTCAAACATAAGGCCTCCAACCGGCCAACGCTTGCCTGGCCTGGTTTTTTCGAACCCGCTCGCCGCGCACAGCCTCTTGCCTTTATCCGCCACCCCTGGCAGCATGAACTGAACAACCCTGGGATTCCTTGAGCCCTTTTTCTGGCGCAACGGCCGGACCCCAACGCGGCCCGGCCGGCGGAGTGGGAATCATGGACAAGACGAAGCGGAATTTCACGGACCGTGTCGCGGGACTGGCCCGGCATTGGAGGGCGGTGATCGCCCTGGCGGCGCTCCTGGCCCCCCTGGGCTGCGCCGGGGTCTACCAGGATCCGGGGCCCAACCCGGCCCAGGTGCGGGTCAAGCTGGATCTGGCCGCCGACCTGAGCCGGATGCCCACCGGGGCCGCGGACGTCAGCCGCACCCCCCGCTGGGACTGGGGCCTGTACCTGGTGGGAAGCGACGGACGCCTGGCCCCGCTAAAGCCCGCCTCCGGCGAGCCCCTGAAGCTGATCAGCGGCCAGCGCCTGACCCGGGACACGGTCTTCCTGGTCCCGCCGGGCCGGGTCAAGTTGCGGCTGCTGGCCGAGGGCTACGTGCTGGCGCGCTATGGCATGACCGCCGAGCCCCGCAACCTCACGGTGGTCAGCCAGGACTTCGACCTGGACCTGGCCCCCGGCGCCGAGGTGGCCCTCAGCCTGGGCGGGCTCTGACCCCAAACGCGCGAACAATAACCACCGGCGCGGGGAACGGCGATGGCCCGGTCCCCGCGCCGGCTTTCATGGCTGCGGACAGGTTCTAGAGCGCGGCCTTGACCGCCTGGAGCACCGCCTCGTAGTCCGGCTCGTTGGTCACCTCCGGCACCAACTGCAGGTAGGTCACCTGACCGGCCCGGTTGACCACGAAGACCGCCCGGGCCAGGAGGCGCAGCTCCTTTAGCAGCACGCCATAGGCCAGGCCGAAGCTGGCCTCGCGATGGTCGGACAGCGTCTGGAGCTTGTCCACCCCGGCCGCCCCGCACCAGCGTTTCTGGGCGAAGGGCAGGTCCATGCTGATGGTCAGGATCTGCACCTCCGGCCCCAGGGACCCGGCCTCGCTGTTGAAGCGCCGGGTCTCCAGGTCGCAGATCGGGGTGTCCAGGCTGGGCACCGCCGAGATGATCAACACCTTGCCGGCGTAGTCCTTCAGGCTTTTGGGGTTCAGGTCGTTGTCCAGCACCGCGAAATCCGGGGCTTGGTCCCCGACCTTGACCTCCTGACCCACCAGGGTTAGGGGATTGCCGTGAATCGTCACCAAACCCTTGCGCTCCTGCATAGCGTAACCTCCTGACATTACATGGTTCGTTCCGCCGGCGCCAGCCTGATGGCCTACAAACCCTCCTCCGGCGCGGGGATGTGGTCGCTGCAGGGCACCGCGGTTTGGCAAAGCCCGCAGCAGTCGGTTTCGATGCCGTGGTTCTGGATGGCATGCTCTCGGCAGACCACGGCGACGTGGCGATGGCACTTGTCCTTGTCGTGCCCCTGTTCGGTCAGCGCCTTGACCGGACAGCGCGGCACGCACTTGCCGCAGGTGCCGTGGGTGTAGAACAGGCAGTAGTCATGGATGCCGGCGTAGGGTCGGGGGGTGATGGCCAGCGGCGCGCGGGTGATGACCGAGCCCACCCGCACCGCCTTGCCGGCCGGGGTGATCAGGCCGTCGCAGAGGCCGAAGGTGCCCAGGCCGGCGGCGTGGGCCGCGTGGCGCTCGGACCAGTTGGAGGCGAAGCTGTATTGCTGGCTGGTGCGCCAACCCCAGGCCGGGTGCAGCATCGGGGCCAGGGTTGCCAGCCCGCGCTGATTCAGGGCCTCGGCCACCCGCGCCCGCAATCCGGCGTTGAACATCTCGCCAAAATGCCGCGCACGAACCCAGCGCTCGGAGGGATAGACCTTCTGTCCGGCGTTCTCGGCCCGGGTCTGGTCGGCCTGGGGCAGGATCCAGGCCACCACCCGCAGCTCCTCGGCCGGAGCGGGGTGGTCCGGGAAAGCCAGGGCGAAGGCCTCCTCCGGCCGCCAGAAGAAATCGCCGATGTGGCGCTTGCACTCGGCGAAGATGGGATCGTCCCCGGCCGCCACCCCCACCAGGGGCTCCCGCCAGGCCCTCTGGTGGGCGGAATCGCGCAGGTCATTGTCTGGGCTGTGATTCACCGTGTCCTTGATGAAACCGGCCAGCCAGGCGGTCAGCTCGGCGTCGCGCATTTGGGCTCCTTATTCCCCCGGGCTGGGGCACAATGAATAGTGACCCATGCCTCAACTATACGCGCCCCGGTTCAGCCGCACCAAAAAAACGCGGTGCCGCCTGCGGTGGTGTTGACAGGCGGGGCAGGGTTGGCTATCATCAAATCCAGGAATGATTACTAACAAGGCTCCGCGTTGGGGGGCCGGAACCCGAAAGCCATGCGCAGGGAGGAGTAACGAAATGTCCAAGACCATGGAGATGTTGCAGGAGGCGTTCGCCGGCGAGTCCCAGGCCAACCGCAAGTATTTGGCCTTTGCCAAAAAGGCCGACGAGGAGGGCTACCCCCAGGTGGCGCGCATGTTCCGCGCCGCGGCCGAGGCCGAGACGGTCCACGCCCACGCCCACCTGCGGGCCATGAAGGGCGTCGGCTCCACCGCCGAGAACCTCAAGGCGGCGGTGGCTGGCGAGACCCACGAGTTCACCCACATGTACCCGGACATGATCGAGGCGGCCAAGGCCGAGGGCCAGAAGGAGGCCGAGCGCAGCTTCACCTACGCCAACGCCGTGGAAAAAATCCACGCCGATCTCTACCAGAAGCTCCTGGACGGCCTGAACCAGCCCAAGGGCGAGGAGTACCCCTACTGGGTCTGCCCGGTCTGTGGCTACACCTGCGAAAAAGACCACCCCGAGCGCTGCCCCATCTGCAACGCCAAGGGCGACCGCTTCATCAAGATCGACTAGGCTTTCCCTCGCCCCGGGGCGGGGAGGCGCGGGACCGGGAGCGGGGGCGGCCTCGCTCCCGGCTTCTTTGGGGCGGTGATGGATTTTGTCCTGCCCCCGCGCCACGGACAGCTCGTTAAGCGGCTTTTGGGGACTCGAAGGCCAATGGGCCGAGGTGGCCATCGGCACTGCGCCTCCTGGCGCGGTTGTAGCCAATCTCGATGCATGCGAACGCCAACGAAATTTGCTCGCCCACCAAGGTGCCCGCAAAACCAGGGCCGGATCACGAACCTCCAGGCGGGGCCGGCGGGACATTCACGGCTCGGGGTCGGGGGGCAGGGGAGCTTTCTTCTAGGGTGCTTGGCGGCGCTTCATGAAAGGTCCGGCAACTAGCCCAAGCCCCGCGTCCGATGTATCCTCGACAGGTGGCCAACAAGCGCGGGTCCGCCCGAGGGCGACCAGGCCAATAACCTCTATGCGGTTTTCCCCTTCCCCCTGAACGGGGGCGTGACGTTGCGGAGCGCGGATTAAGGAAATGCCAAAACCCAAGGCTCCCCTAGAGCGTAATGCCCTGGCCAGCGGTCCCGAATGGGCAGAAGCGGGACTGACCCTCAAGGGCCGTCTCTGGGTGGAAAAAGACGGGAAAACTTTGTTGTCTTGGGGGCGGGTGGTGCTGTTGGAGCGCATAGCCGAGCATGGGTCCGTGTTGGCGGCCGCCAAATCGATGGGCATCAGCTACAGCCACGCCTGGAACTTGGTGGAGGAGATGAACTGCTTGGCTCCGCACCCGCTGGTGGAAAAACAAACCGGCGGGGTGAAGGGCGGCGGCGCCCGCCTTACGCCGGCCGGGGAACGGGCCGTGTTGTTTTTCTGGAATGAGGTCAAGGAGTTCCAGGGTTGGCTCAACTCCCGGAAAGACATCATGGAGTGAGGTCATCCGCCCCTGAAGCTCGGTGGATAACAGGCCTCTTGGCGTTGGTCCATGGGTTGGAGGTTGCGGCAAGCGTTTTTTGGGTATATCGTTATATTCCTGAGTGGCAAACGCTCCATGGCCACGCCCTCGTCCCGGGGGAGAGCGTGGTTGGTTGATCAGCCTGCTTGCGCACAGCTCTGACGCCGCCCCTGGGTGGCCGCGGGTTGCAGGCCGCGGTCTTAAAGATGCCGTGAAAAGCAATAGCCCATAACAGGAGAAGTGATCGATGGTGTCAAATCCGCGCCGGCTTGCCAGCGGGAAAATGGCCGGAATCAGTTTGGCCTTGATTGGTATTGCCTTGGTGTCATTGCTGCTTTTGCCCGTGCCGGCCAAGGCGCAGGAGAAGCTGCTTGTATTCGCGGGAGCGGCCAGCAAGCCGCCCACTGAGGAAGCGGCCGCCCTATACGAGAAAAAAACCGGGACGAAGGTCGAACTGGTTTTCGGCGGATCGGGCTACGTCCTATCCCAAATGAAGCTTGCCAAACAGGGGGACATTTACTTCCCAGGCTCGTCGGATTTCATGGAGATCGCCAAAAAGAATGGCGATGTTTTCCCGGACAGCGAAAAAATCATTGTCTACCTGGTGCCGGCCATAAATGTGCAGAAAGGCAACCCTCACAATATCAAGAATTTGGTAGACCTCACCAAGCCGGGGCTCAAAGTGGCCATCGCCAATCCCGAGGGTGTCTGCGTTGGCGCTTACGCGGTGGAGATTATTGAAAAGGAGTTGACCAAGGAACAAAAAGAGGCTTTTCAAAAGAATCTCGTCAACTACACGGGCAGTTGCGAAAAAACAGCCACGGCCATTTCCCTCAAGCAGGCCGACGCCGTCATAGGCTGGCGCGTGTTCGAACACTGGGACCCGGAACGAATCCAAACCGTGCCCTTGGACCCGGCGCAAATTCCACGTGTCGGCTATATCCCCATCGCCATATCGCAGTTCACCAAAAACCGCAAGGCCGCTCAGGAGTTCATCGATTTTCTGCTTTCTCCGGAAGGCCGGGCGGTATTCAGCAAGTACCGCTATTTCGCCACACCTGAAGAGGCTTTTGCCTGGATGGGGGTCCAAAAACCAGTGGGCGGCGAATACACCGTCCCCGCCGAATGGCTGAAAAAGTAACCCGTACGGCCAATGGGTTTGCGACGTCTCGCAATCTTCTCGGCCCTGGGGGTTTTCACCTTCTACGCGCTGCTGATCGCCTCGTTGGGATATTTTTTCCGCGTCGATCAGATCATCAGCCTGTGGTCGAGCGAGAGGACATTTTTCACCATCAAACTGAGCGTGGCGGCAGCCACCTTGGCTGCCACCATCGCTCTGGTCATCGCGGTGCCGGCCGCCTACGCCCTGTCGCGATTCGAGTTCAAGGGACGCCTGCTCGCCGATACGATCCTGGAGTTCCCCATCATCGTTTCTCCGGCCGCCTTGGGCGCGATCCTGCTAGTTTTTTTCTACAACCGAGCGGGGGAGTGGATGCAGGAGCACGTAATCACGTTCGTCTTCACTTTCGCCGGGATTGTGCTGGCGCAGTTTGTAACCGTATTGGGCATCGCCACCCGTTTCGTCAAAACCGCGTTGGATGAAATCCCCGCCGACTATGAGCGGGTGGCCCGCTCCCTGGGCGCGGGACCGTTCAGGGCCTTCGCCACCACCACCTTGCCCTTGGCCAAACGCGGCCTGTTCACCGCTTTGGTGCTTTCCTGGGCCAAGGCCATGGGTGAATTCGGCGCGACCATAACCGTGGCCGGCACGATGGCCATGCGCACCGAGACCTTGCCCGTGGCGATATATATGCGGCTTTCGACCGCCGACATAGAGGGCACGGTGGCTCTCATTCTCTTGTTGCTGGTCATTGGGCTGGGTTCGCTCTTTGCCGTTCGTTGGATTTCGAGGAAACGGGCGCATGTTGAGGCTTGATAAAATCACGGCCCAGACCGGCTCGTTTAAGTTGGGGCCGATTGATTTGGATATCGCCACCGGAGAGTGTCACGCCTTATTGGGGCCATCTGGCGCGGGCAAAAGCACCTTGCTGGAATTGATCGTGGGCTTCCGCCAACTGCGATCCGGACAAATAATTTTGGATGGCCAAAACCTGGCCCATGTTCCCGTGGAGCGGCGCAATATCGGTTACCTGCCCCAGCATTTGGCTCTTTTCCCGCATTTAACCGTCAAGGAAAATATCATGTACGGCATTCGTTGCCGGCGCAAACCCAACCAAGGCGATTACTCCAGGGTTGCTTCGTTGACGGATGCGATGGGGTTGAGCAAACTTGAAAACCGAAAACCGTCGCTGTTGAGCGGAGGTGAACGTCAGCGCGCGGCATTGGCCAGAGCCTTGGCTCCGGCCCCGCAACTTCTGATTTTGGACGAGCCTTTTTCCGCCTTGAATGAAGCGTTGCGGCGTGAGCTTTGGAGTCTTCTTAAAGAACTGCAAAGGGCTTACGCGGTGTCCACGCTCATGGTCACCCACGATCTGGAAGAGGCCTTTTCTTTGGGCGACAACATCCATATTTTGATAGACGGCAGCATCCATCAAAGTGGACCGCGCCGGTTTGTATTCGAGCAACCAGCCACGCTCGCGGTCGCCAAATTCCTAGGCATCGAAAACATCTTTCCAGCGCAGGTCGTGCATAACAATGGTTTGATGGCAGTGCTTGATTGCGGTAGCCTCGGAGTTCAGCTTACCGTCCAAGCCGACGCGTACACAGGGCTTAACTTTCTAGAAGGCGATGCGTTAGTCGCCGGAATAAGGCCGGAGTTCGTCACTATTAACTCTGAACCCATGGCGGGCGCTGTCGATGGTTTTCGGCTAAGAGTAAAGGTTATGGAAGTGGCTGAAACCAT
>JAIUYB010000088.1 GCA_020216625.1 Desulfarculus sp. | reverse complement strand
CAAACCCCGCCCCCGTCCGGCCTCTCTCCCAGGCAGCGGGTGGGCCTGGCCATCGCCCGGGGGATCGCCGATCGCCCACCCCGGGGCGAGCTGGTGATTGACGACGGTCTGATCGCCGACTTCCTGGGTTGCGCGAAGGTGGATTTCTCCGCTCGCCGGGAGTTCGTGGAGCGTCTTGGCCTGGACCTGGTCACGATCGACCTGGGCCGGGGTCAAGGCGAGACCGCCGCCCACCCTCTCCGCCAACTCGCGCAATGGCGCGCCCAAAGCGACCGCTTCATCATGGCCCTGATCGACGGCCCATTCAGCCGGGGCATGGTCCGCCTGGGTTTCAAGGCTTTCATGCTGGCCACGGTCCGGGGCGGCGCGGACCTGGAGCATCACCTGCGCCAAGCGGCCCAAGTCTGCCTTTCCCTGGCCCTGGCCGCCCTGGACAGCGGGGCGCAAGGGATCATCTTGGCCGACGACATTGCCCACAACCAGGGTTTGCTGACCCCGCCCGACTTTTTCCGCCAGCTCTATTTCCCCGCCCTGACCAGCCCGCTTGCCATCCTGGCCCAGCGTCGGGTCCCGGTCTTTTTCCACAGCGACGGCCACCTGGGCCCCCTGCTTCCCGATCTGGTCGCGGCCGGCTTCGACGGGTTGCAGTGCTTGGATCCAGGGGCTGGCATGGACCTGGCCCAACTCAAAGCGGAATGGGGGAGTAGGCTCTGTCTCTGGGGCAACCTGGACCCGGACTGGCTGGTGGGCGATTACTCCCGCCAGGGAGTGGAGACGGCCGCACGAGCGGTCCTGGCCGCTGGCGCGCCGGGTGGAGGTTTCATCTTCGGGACCAGCAGCGGACTGTTCCGGGGCATGCGCCCTCAAAACCTGGCCTGGGCCTACGCCGCCCTGGACCAGGAGCCTTGATCAGCCGAGCGAGCTAGGGGCAGGGGGAGCCTGACTCTGGCGGACGGGAAGGAGGATTTTGGCTGACCGGGGCGGCTCCGGGAATGGCCGTTGTCAATCCGCGAGGCGGATGCATGGCCGCACCGGAGACAGGCGGGGCCGGGGCGGTCAGACCCAGGATCGAGCCTGGCCGCCCCGGCGCGGGCGCCGTTCAGATCAGGCGATAGCTCTCGTCCATGCGCAGGGTGAAGCGCTCCAACATGGCCCGCACCTGGGCCTCCACCCGCACCGGGTTGGGCCCCAGCTCCGCGAAGCCGGCCCGCACCTCGCGCAACAGACCCATGGCCTGGCCGGCGGCCACCGGCGAGAGGTGATGGAGCGACACCCGCTCCGGCTCCAGTCCGGCCTCGGCCAACAGCCGGCGCAGGTTTTCCAGACGCAGTCCGGCCCAGGTGTTGCCGTCCAGGGAGTGGCAGGCCCCGGGATGGCAATCCAGGATCGCCACCCCGTCGTAGCCCTGCACCAGGGCGTCCAGCACCAGTTGCGGGTCCACCCGGCCAGCGCAGGGCACCCGCACCAGGCGCACCCCCTCGGGCGGCGCTCCTCCGGCCCGCCGGGCCTTGTCCAGGGACAGGGCGGCGGAGTTGGCGCAGGCCAGCGCCAAAACCAAGGGCGGGAGGCCATCGCCCGCGGTCTCGGTCTCCGCCATCCGGCCGGCCCTGACCATGGCCGCCGCGCGGCGATCATCGCCGTCCACCACCTGGATGGCGTCCATGGGGCACTCCGCCGCGCAGGTGCCGCAGCCGGTGCAGGCCAGAGGGTTGCTGAAGGGCCGACGGCCGTGGAAGGTCATGGCCCCCCGGGGGCAGACCCGCACGCAGGTCAGGCATAGGGTGCAGAGCTTGCGGTCCACCTTGACCTTGGCTCCGAAGTGGATTGCCCTCCCCTGCCCCAAAAGCTCCCGCGCCGCCAGGGCGGACTGGCGGGCCTGGCTCAGGGTGGGCGCCAAATCCAGGGCGGAGGCGGCCGCACCCACCACCCAAACCCCGGCCCGTCCGCTGATGGTGGGCAGACAGGCCCCCCGGTCCGGGATCAGACGACCCCAGGGGCCGGACTCCAGGCCTAGCCGGCGGGCCATCTCCTCCCAGGCTGGGTCGGAGGAGCTCAGCCGCTCCACCGCCAGCAAGTCCAACTCGTCCTCCACCTTGAGGCCCAGGATTTCCTCCTGATAGGTCAGGCGCAATCCGCCGCCGGCCGCTTCGATGCGCGGCCCCTCCTGGCTGAACTTCATGAAAACCACGCCCATGGCCCGGGTGTTCTGGGTCAGCTCCTCCAGGTCCAGGGCCGCCACCTTGGCATTGTCAAGGTACAGGGTGACCACGCCCTGGAACTGCTCCACCAGACGCTGGGCGGCCTGGCAGGCGGCGCGCAAGTTCAGGGGCGAGCTTTCCCGCGCCAGTCCCAGGGCGATGCCCACCCGGGGCTGCTCCCGGCCCGCCAGGCGCTTGCGCAGATGCTCGGGCGAATCCAATAGGCCCAACAACTCATCCAGGCTCAGCAAGACCGGGTTGGCCTGGTTGTCCACCTTGTCCAGGTTGAGAGTCTGGGGCGGCGCGCCGGCCACGATGACCGCGCCCACCTCGCGCTCCACCAGCTCGCCCTGACGATCCAGGACCCGGGCCACGAAGCGGCCGGCGGTGCCGGTCAGGGCCAACAGCTCGCCCTGGTTGATCACCTCCACCCCATCGAGACCGTTCAGACGGCCAGCCAACTCGGCGGCCTCGGCGTTGGCGTCCGGCCCCAGCAAGGGCTGGACCGGGGCCAGGCGCGGACCAGGCGTGACCAGCAGCAGGGGATGCCCCCCCTCGACCAAGGCGGCGGCCGCGGTCAGAGCCGGCAGGCCCTCGCCCAGCACCAGCACCCGCCGGGAAACCACCATCTCCTCGGCCTGGGGCGTGGCCAGTCCCGCCCGGGCGGCCAGCCCCTGGGCCAGGGCGGCCAGGGAGCCGGCCCCGGGTTGGCAGGCTTGGTCGCCATGCTCCGGCCGTTGCATCAGGTCCACCACCCGGCAACGATCGGGATCCATCCCCGCCGCCCGCCAGGCCGCCCGCAGGGGGCCAGGGTCGCCAGCCAGAGGACAGGCTCCCACCAGCACCTCATCGCTCCAGCCCAGATTCGGCAGCTTCTCTCCCAAACGGCGCAGATCATCGGCTCGGCAGGCCTTGGTCACCTCCAGGACCCCGGCCACCCCGGGACAGGCCTCGGCCGCCCAACGCAGACGGCGGAACTCGGGATCATCGCGGCGCGGACGGCCGCCCCGGCACAGCAACACCCCCGTGCGCCCGCTGGTGGTCATGCCTTATCCTCCAAAAATTCCATCACCGCCTGGGCGGCCCGCCCGGCGTGCAGCACCGACTCCGCCACGTCCATGGGCCCGGCCGCGGTTCCCGCCACGAAGACCCCCGGCCCCTCGGCCAGGAACCCGTGCTGTCCAGGCAGAAGATCCAACCACTCCGTGAAGGTCGGGTTGTCCGGATTGGGCGCCAGGCCCTGGTTAAGCACCAGCAAATCGAACTCCCGCCGCTGGGGGGGCTGGCCGCTGCGCGCCTGGTATTCCACCCAGACCGTGTCTGCCGGACCGGGGCCCACGTCGCCAGGCATGGCGCGAATCAACTCCAACTCCCGCTTGGCCTCGGCCAGAAACTGGTCGGGATCGCGGCCGGAGCTTTGCAGGTCCATGTAAAAAACCGTGGCTCGCGCGCCCTGGCGCTGGGTCAGTCCCCGAGCCAGTCGCAGACCATAGCCGCAGCAAATCCGGGAGCAGTAATTGCGCGAGAGGCGTTGGCGGGAGCCGGCGCATTGCACAAAGGCCACCCGCTGGGGCTCGCGGCCGTCGGAGGGGCGGGTGGCCCGGCCGCTTCGGCGCAACATCTCCTCCAGCTCCAGGGCGGCGATGACGTTGGGCACCCGGCCATGGCCCAGGCGATCCTTCTCGTCCGGCGGAGCGGGCGTGAATCCCCCGGCCAGGACCACCGCCCGGGCCGCGATCTCCATCTCCCGGTCCGGCCGGCCGAAGTCAATGGCCTGGGTGGGGCATGCCTCCTGGCACAGGCTGGAGCGGCCGTCCTGGAAATGCAGGCAGGCGGCCGGGTCCACCGCCAGGGTGGGACGTTGTTCAGCCCAGGCCGGCCGGCGCAAGGCGCCATCTTCCACCGCTGGGCATTGCTCCAGGCAGAGACCACAGTCGTCGCACCGCTCGGGATCGATGATGGCCGGCCGTTGCTGAACCCGAGCCTGGAAACTCCGCCCCGCCCGGGTGATGGCCAGCACCTGGCTGCGGGTCAGGAGGCTGATGCCGGGATGGTTGAGGAAGCGGTGCAGCCGGTCTGGCAACAGACAGGCATTGCAGCGTTGGCAGTCGTCCACCGCCTTGCAGCCCAGGCGGACCGCGTGACCGCCCACGAAATCGTCGCGCTCCACCACGGTGACCGCCTGCCCCTGATCGGCCAGGTGCAGGGCGGCGCTGATGCCGGCCACGCCGGCCCCGATGACGAGCACCGAGCAGTCCATGCTAACCTCCCCCCCGGCCTAGCCGGCGCAGGCCTCGACCAGGCCGGCCAGGGTTTCCGGTTCGCCGCTGGCCGACAGATGCAGCCCCCGCGCCAGCCCCGAAGCCCGGATGGCCTTGGCCATCTCCGCCGCCGCGGACACGCCCTCGGAACTCCTGGCCTCCACTCCGGCGAGCAAGGGCGCGCCGGGGTCACCGGCCTCCTGAAGAAATGCCTTGAGGGCGTCTGGCCCGCTCAGGGGTCGGGTGATGAAGAAACCGGCCCCGGCCAGAAGCTTCTTACGCATCTTGATGGCTTGGGGGGCCAGGGGCCGGGCCTCCGGGGCCAGAACCGCCCCCAGGCAAAGTCCCGGCGCGCCAATTAGATCCTGGCCGTTGAGGTCACGGCCCTGGGCCAGGCCCGATGCCAGCATCAGGGCCTGGACCGAGTCCAGGTCGTAGACCGGCTTGGCCTGGGGGTGATCGCCCAGGCTGATGAAGTCGCCGCTGACCAGGAGCAGGTTGTCCACCCCACTGGCGGCGGCGGCCAGGATGTCCCCGGCCAGGGCCAGGCGGTTGCGGTCGCGGCAGGTCAGGGTCAGGATCACCTCGGCCGGGGTGGTCTCGGCCAAGCGGTGAGCCGCCCACCAGGGGCTCTGGCGCAGGTTGGCCCCCTGGTTGTCGGAGACCACCAGCGCGTCCACCTTTGGCCCGATGCGCCCGGCCAGGTCCATCAGCGCCCCCAGGTCCACCCCCCGGGGCGGGTCCAGCTCCGCCGTGACCACGAAGCCCTTATCCTTGATCACCTGGGCGAAACTAGCCATGGCTGCTGTACCTCCTCAGGTAGGCGGCATGGGTCTGGCGGCCGGGCAGGCTGGCCCGGGAGTGGTCCCGGGGCGGCACCAGGGCCTCCAGATTGGCCAAACGATCGCTGGCGCTCAACCGAGCGTGGATCACGGTCCAGGCGCAGTCGCGCTCCGGGTCGGTCTCGCAGCGTCCATCCACCGCCCCGCCGCAGGGGCCATTGACCATGCCCTTGGGGCACATGGTCAGCGGGCAGACCCCGCCGGTGAGGCTCAAGAGACAGTCCCGGCAAGCCCGGCAGCGCTCGTCCCAGACCCCCACGTCCTGGTTGACCCCGATGAAGGTGGTGTTGAGTCCGGCCAGCACCGGCAAGGAGGGATGACGCTCGGCCAAAAATTGCACCCCGGCCCCACAGGCCAGGGACAACAGGGCGTCGTGCTCGCGGGCGGCGGCGTCCAGCTCGGCCAGGAACTCCCGGTCGCACTGGCGCTCCACGCAGGCGGTGGCGAAGCGCTGGTCGCGACCGGCCAGTTGCCCGGCCAGGTCCAACTGGGCGGCCAGGATGCCGGCCTCCTTCTCGCCGCCGGCCAGGCAGACCGCCACGCAGGTTCCGCAGCCCACCACCAGCACCCGGCGATACCCGGACACCGCCTGGGCGATTTCGGCAAATGGCTTGCGCTCGGCTACGATCATGCTGCCACTCCCTCGGCGGGCATGGCCGCCGCTTCCGACTTGCGCAGGGGGCTGGGGCCCAACTCCCTGGCCCTGCGGGTCATCATCTCCACCGCCTTGGCCCACTGGGGCGCGTCCGAGGCCCCGATGTGGAACATCTCCAGGCGCTCCGGTTCCAGACCAATCTCGGCGATCAGCTCCTTGGCGTGGGCCACCCGCTCCTTGGCCCGCAGGTTGCCCTCCAGGAAGTGGCAATCGCCGATCTCGCACCCGCTGACCATCACCGCGTCGGCCCCGGCCTTGAATGCGGCCAACAGGTGCAAAACGTCCACCTTGCCGGTGCACAAAAGTTTCACCACCCGCACGTTGGGCGGGTATTGCAAGCGCAGCGACCCGGCCATGTCCGCGGCGGTGTAGGTGCAGTAGGTGCAGATCAGGGCCAGTATCTTGGGCTCGTACCTGGCGTCCATGTCTGTCTCCCGTTTTCCTTTCTCGCCCCCGCGGCGATTACAGGGCCAGCACCTTGGCCATGATCTGCTGGTCGGTGTGGTGCTGGACCTGGATCAACTTGCGCGGACAGGCGCTGGCGCAGTTGCCGCAGCCCTGGCAGGCGGCCGGATCGATGTAGGCCACGCCCTCGGCGTTGATCTGGGGCACGCCATAAGGACAGGTGCGCACGCAGGTCAGGCAGGCCACGCAGCGTTCGGCGTCCACCACCGCCACCTCGCCGCCCACCGGCATCCGCTCCTGGGCCAGGACCGTGGCCGCCCGGGCGGCGGCGGCGTTGGCCTGGGCGATGACCTCCTCGATGAACTTGGGGCCATGGGCCGCCCCGGCCACGAAGAAGCCGGCGTTGACGAAATCCACCGGACGCAGCTTGAGGTGGGCCTCCATGAAGAAACCGTCGGAATCACGCGGCAGCTTCAAGGCCGTGGCCAACTCGGCCATGTCCTCTCGCGGCCGCACCGCGGCCGACAGCACCAGGCGCTGGGCGTTGATCTCCAGAGGCTGACGGAAGATCTGATCGAAGACCGTGACCGTCAGGCCCTCCGGCCCTGACGCGACCTCCGGCGGCTGATCCGGGTCAAAGCGCACGAAGCGCACCCCGGCCTTGCGCGCCTCCTGGTAGGCCAGCTCCTTCAGGGCGTAGGTGCGCATGTCGCGGAAAAGCACCGTGACCTCGGTCTCGGGCCTCAGGCGCTTGATGGCCAAGGCGTTGGCCGCGGCCTGGGTGCAGCAGATGCGGCTGCAATAGGGGTGGTCGGGCTCGCGCGAACCCACGCACTGGATCATCACCACCCCCGTGACCCCCTCCAGGGCTTCGGGTCCGGTGGCCAGGGCCTCGGCCAGTTCCAGTTGGGTCAACACGCGCTTGTCTTCGCCATAGCCAAAGACCTCGGGCCGGTGCTCCATCGCCCCGGTGGCCACCACCAGGGCTCCGTGGCGAATCTCCTGCTCGCGTTCGCCCTGCCGGATGCGCGAGACGAACTGGCCCACGTGGCCGTTGGTCTCCAGCAGCCTGGCGTTCAGGTGCACCCGAATCAGGCCATGCTGGCGCACCCGGTCCTCTAGTTCGGCCAGGTGGGCGCGGATGTCGAAGCCCTCGGCGGTCTTGGTCAACCGCCGGGCCAGGCCGCCCAGCTCGCCGCCCTGCTCCACCAGATGGGTGGGAAAGCCCTGTTCGGCCAGGTTCAGTGCGGCGGTCAGGCCCGCCACTCCGCCGCCCAACACCACCGCCGATTG
>JAIUYB010000087.1 GCA_020216625.1 Desulfarculus sp. | reverse complement strand
GATAGCCAACTCCGGTCAGGAAGACCGCCACGGGGACCAGGCCCACCCCCCGAGGCGGAGGTGCGCGCTGTCCCTCAATAGCGGCAAACCAGGAGGATTTCGTTATGCGGCGCGCCATGTTGGCCTTGATGGTACTCTCGCTGTCCCTGCTCTGGGCCGCCCCTCCGGTGGCGGCTCACTTCGGCATGATCATCCCCGAGCGCAACACCGTGGAGGCCAAGGACCCCAAGACCGTGGGCCTGAGTTTCATGTTTTGGCATCCCATGGAGAACCAGGGCATGGACCTGGCCCAGCCGACCGAGGCCGGGGTGCTGGTGGGGGGCAAGAAAACCGACCTGCTGCCCGGCTTGAAGGCCCAGAAAAAAGGCCAGCGCCAGACCTGGGCCGGCAGCCTGGCCATCAAGCAGCCAGGAGACTACATCGTCTACATGAATCCCGCCCCATACTGGGAGCCGTCCGAGGACAAGTTCATCATCCACTACACCAAGACCGTGGTCAGCGCCCTGGGCCTGATGGAGGGCTGGGATCAGCCGGTGGGGCAGAAGATCGAGATCACGCCCCTGACCCGACCCTATGGCCTCTGGGCCGGCAACAGCTTCAGCGGGCGGGTGGTCTTCAAGGGCCAGCCCCTGGCCAACGCCGACGTGGAGGTGGAGTTCTACAACCCCGATGGCAAGCGCAAGGCCCCCGGAGACCCCTATGTCGCCCAGGTGGTCAAGACCGACGCCAATGGGCAATTCACCTGGACCCTGCCTTGGCCGGGGTGGTGGGGATTCGCGGCGCTCACCGAAGACGACCAAAAGATACAGAAGGACGGCCAGGACAAGACGGTGGAGGTGGGCGGCGTGATCTGGATCTACGCCCACCCGGTCAAATAGCCGGAAATAGGTGCTGACATGCATATATCCGAGGGCGTCCTGCCCGCCGCCACGTTGATCGCGGGCGCGGCCCTGGCCGTGGGCGGAATCAGTCTGGGCCTGCGCAAGATGGAGCAGGAGCGTCTGCCGCAGGTGGCGCTCCTGGCGGCGGCCTTTTTCGTGGCCTCGCTGGTGAACCTGCCCGCCGGGCCGGCCCGGGTCCATCTGGTCTTGAATGGCCTGCTGGGCCTCTTGCTGGGCTGGTCGGCCTTCCCAGCCATCTTCGTGGCCCTGGCTCTGCAAGCCCTGCTGTTTTCCTTCGGCGGCTTGACCACCCTGGGGATCTCGACCTTCAACATGGCCTTCCCGGCCCTGTTGGCGCATTGGATCTGCGGGCCTTGGGCCCGGGGCGCAAACAACCACCTGGCCCTGGCGGCCGGCTTCGCGGCTGGGTTCCTGGGGGTGGCATTGTCGGCCATCCTGGTGGCCTTGAGCCTGTTGACCGCCGGGGAGGACTTACTGGGCGCGGCCCAACTGATCCTGGCGGCGCACCTGCCGGTGATGCTGGTGGAGGGCCTGGTGACGGCGGCGGCGGTGGTTTTCCTGCGCCGGGTGCGTCCGGCCATGCTGGCCTGGGACCGCTAGGCCGCTGCTCCGCCAAGGCGGACACCCAAGTCTAACAAACCAGCGCCCCGGAGACCGCCCCGGTCACCGGGGCGCTGGACCTTGGAGAATGACAAATCATGGCGAGATTACGCGCAAAAATTAGCCTAACGCTGGCGGTTACTCTGGTGACGCTCCTGGTTCCGCTGGCTGCTCAGGCCCACAAAGTGGGCATCTACGCCTATCTGGAAGATGGCCAGGTGCGGGGCGAGGCCTATTTCGCCGGCGGAGGCAAGGCGATCAACAGCCCGGTGGAGGTGAATGACGCCAGCGGCCAAAGCCTGGGCACATTCACCACCGACAGCGAGGGAAAATTCAGCTTCCCTCTGCCGGCGGGGGTGACTGCGCCTCTCAAGCTGGTGCTCAAGGCCAGTCAGGGCCATCAGACCAGTTACGAGATGAGCGCCGAGGAGCTTGGGGTGGGATCAGCGGGGGGCGGTCAGCAATCCTCGGACGCCAACGCCAACGCCACTCCGGCCAACAGCGCCCCCCAGCCGACGGGCGGTGCGAACCTGAGTCCGGCGGAGCTGCGCCAGGTGGTGGACCAGGCCCTCAAGGCCCAACTGGCCCCCCTCACCGCCCAGGTGGCCAAGCTGGCCGGGGAGCGAGAGGTCTCGGTGCATGACATCGCGGCTGGCATCGGCTACATTATCGGCCTGATGGGGCTGGCGGCCTGGTTCATGTCCCGGCGCAAACGCGATTGAGCCCGCCTTTGCCGCCAAAACCACCCAAGTAAGGCTCATTGGAAGATGGTCCGGGAGTAAATCCTCAAGTCCACCCAAGGGATTTCCCCCGGATCTTCCCTCCGGCGCGAGGCCCCGCATGCACCTTGAGACCCTGGCCCACGGCCATTCGCTCTTCCATCGTCTGGATCCGCGCGGGAAGCTGGCCGTGGCCCTGGCCTTCAGCCTGGTGGTGGCCACCGGCCATAGTCCCTGGGCGGCGGGGGTGGGGCTGGGCCTTTGCCTGGTGGGCTGCCTGGCGGGACGCCTGCCGCTGCGGGAAGTGGCCAAGCGGCTCGTGGCGGTCAATGCCTTCACCGCGCTGCTGTGGCTGGTCCTGCCCTGGCAGCTGGGCCTGGGTGGGGGCTGGCTGGGACTCAGCCTGAAACACCATCCCCAGGGGCTGATGCTGGCCGGGATGATCACCCTGAAGGCCAACGCCATCGTGCTGGGGCTGATGGTGCTGCTGGCCACCAGCTCGGTCAACCAGATCTTCCACGCCCTGGCCCACTGGCGGGTCTCACCCCGGTTATTGCAGGTGTTCTTTTTCTTTTATCGTTACTTGCACGTCCTGCACCGGGAGTGGCACCGGATGCATCTGGCGGCCCGGGCCCGGGGATTCCAGCCCCGCACCAGCCTGCACACCTATCGCACCTACGCCTACCTGACCGGAGGGCTGCTGGTCCGCTCCTATGATCGGGCCCAAAGAGTCTACCAGGCCATGCTCTGCCGGGGATTCCGAGGCACCTACTGGCTGCTGGACCATTTCCACTGGCAGCGGCGCGACGGTTTCTTTCTGATCTGGGGAGGGCTCATGGTGGCGCTGCTGCTGATCCTGGAGCTGGCGGCATGAGCCTGATTAAAATGACCGGCATTCATTTCGCCTATCCCGGCCGGCCGCCGGTCTTCGCGGGCCTGGATTTCAGCCTGGAAGATGGCCAGCGCGTGGGCATCCTGGGTCCCAACGGGGCCGGCAAATCCACCCTTTTCCTGCTGGCCATGGGGCTGCTGCAGGCTGACGCCGGCGCGGTGGAGCTCTTTGGCCAGACCATGCGCCGGGAGTCGGACTTCGCGCCCCTGCGCACCCGGTTGGGCTATTGCTTTCAGGATCCCGACGACCAGCTTTTTTGCCCCACGGTATTGGAGGACGTGGCCTTCGGGCCGCTGAACCAGGGCTTGGAGCGGAGCCAGGCCCTGGAACGGGCCCACGCCGCTCTGGAGGCCCTGGGAATGGCTGGCTTCGCCCAACGGGTGACCTACCAGCTCAGCGGAGGGGAAAAGCGCCTGGCGACCCTGGCCACGGTGCTAGCCCTGCGTCCCCAGGCCCTATTGCTGGACGAACCCACCACCGGATTGGACCCCCAGACCCAGGAGCGCCTGGAGGCGGTACTCCGGGAAAGCGAGCTGCCGTGGGCGGTTATCTCCCACGACCATGCTTTCTTGCGTCGCAACTGCGACCTGGTGTTGGAGCTCAACCAGGGACGACTAATCCCTAGGGATAATCGGTAATAATAATCGTTACAAGATCACATGGGGCTTGCCTGTCCACGGTATTCGTGCTAGCTTGAAAAGGCATCTGAAATCCAGCTGCTATCCTTCCACCGGGGGTGTGGCTTGACAACCGGCGTGGGGATTCTCAGGCGGCTCAGCCTCGCTTGCGCACCGGTGCTTGCCCGTCAAACCACCCTGGCCCGACAGGCGCGGCTGCTGCTGGCCGAGATCCTGCCCGAGTTGGGGGCCAAATCCGGGGCCATCTGCGCCTGGGAGCGGGATGGGGCCCTGACGGTCTGCTCCAGCCGCGGATTATCGCCAGAGCTGGCCAACCGTCTGCGTCGCGCGGCCCAGACCCCGCCGGCCAGCCATGGCGAACCCCTGGGTCGGGTGGGCTGGCGCCTGGTCAAGGCCGGAGGGACCATCACCAGCGGCTGGCCGGACCTGGACCGCTTGGTGGCGGCCCTGGCGGCCCAGGACCCGGTGGCCTTTTGGCCCCTGGGCTGGATCGATGGCTCGGGGCTGGCCCTGCTGCGCTTTGCCAAACCGCCCCGCTGGCCGGCGGGCTTCGCCCAGACCGCGGCCTCCTTCCTGGGGCTGGCCCTCTCCAACATCCTCTTGCAGCGCCGGGCCGAGTCGCGCCACGAGGACTATCGGCGCATTTTCCAGAACTCCCAGGACATGGTCTACCTCTCCTCGCGCCACGGACGTTGGCTCAAGGTCAATCAGGCCGGGGTGCGGATGCTGGGATACGATAGCGAGGAGGAGCTTCTTAGCGTGCCGGATTCGGCCCAGGCCGCCTATCTCAACCCCGAAGACCGCAAGGCCTTCATGGACGCCATCGAAAAGGACGGGTTCGTCAAGGACTACGAGGTGGCCTTCAAGAAAAAGGACGGCACCCCGATCGTGGTCAGCATCACCAGCCAGGTTAGACGCGAAGAGGGCCAGGTGGTGGGCTACGAGGGCATCATCAAGGACATCACCCCCCGCAAGCAGGCCCAGGCCCAGGCCGAGCGCGAGCGCTGGCTGATCGCCTCCATCCTGGAGGCGATGCCGGTGGCGGTCTTCGTGGTGGACCAGCAACACCGGGTCATTCATTGGAACCGGGCCTGCGAGGAGCTGACCGGCACCGCCAAGGAGCAGATCCTGGGCACCAGCGACACCTGGCAGGTCTTCAAGCGACCGCCCATGGTCTCCCTGGCCGATCTGGTGGTGGAAAACGACCTGGAGCGGCTCAACGAGGTCTACGCCAGCGAGCGGCTGCGACGCTCGCCCATCGCCGACGCCTGGGAGGCCGAGGCCCATTTCCCGGACCTGGGCGGACGGCCCAAGGACCTATTCTTCACCGCGGCCGGCCTGCGCGACCCCAACGGCCAGATCGTGGGCGCGGTGGAGGCCATCCTGGACTTCACCGACCTGAAGGCCCTGGAATGTCAACTGGCCGAGAGCGAGGCTCTTTACCGCACCCTGGTGGAGGCCAACCGGGAAGGCATCGCCCTGCACGACGGCGAGCGCTTCACCTTCGCCAACCGGCAGTTCCTCGACCTGTTCGGCATGGACAGCCTGATGCAGGCCAAGGGCGACCTCCTGGAGTTGATGGCCGCCAGCAGCCAACGCTCCTACCTGGAATGGGCGCGGCGGCTGGTGGAGGAGGGCGGGGTAAGCTCCGAGATCTTCGAAGGACAGGGCAAGCGCGGAGACAGCGTCTTCGATCTGGAGGTGACGGCCGCCCCGGCCGCCTACCAGGGCAAGCGGGCCATGCTCTACACCGTGCGCGACGTTTCCTATCGCAAGCGGATGGAGGAGCAGCTCATCCGCTCCGAGCGTCTGGCCGCCACCGGCAAATTGGCCTTCGACATCGCCCACGAGGTCAACAACCCCCTGGGCGGCATCCTGACCTACGCCCACCTGATGGCCGAGGACCTGGGCGAGGACAACCCGCTGTTCGCCACCGCCGAAAAGATCATCAAGCTCACCAACCGCTGCAAGATCATCGTGCGGGGACTTCTGGACTTCGCCCGCGAGGACACCCCCAGCAAGGAGGCCCTGGATCTCAACCAGGTGCTGACCGAGATGGTGGGGTTGATCGAGGGGCACATCATCTTGCGCAATGTGGAGGTGGTGCGCGACCTGGACCCCCACCTGCCCCAGTTCTACGGCCACCGCTCCAAGCTGGAGCAGGTCTTCCTGAACATGGTCATCAACGCCGCCGAGGCCATGGAGGGCAAGGGGCTGCTGGAGCTGGCCACCAGCTATCATCCCCAGGAGGGCCAGATCCGGGTAGTCTTCCGCGACCACGGCCCGGGCATCCCCGAGGAGGTGGCCCGGCGCATCTTCGAGCCCTTCTTCACCACCAAGGCCCGGGGACGGGGCACCGGCCTGGGCCTGGCCATCAGCCACGGCATCATCAAACAGCACGAGGGCCGGATCGAGCTGGAGACGGCCCCCGGCAAGGGCGCCACCTTCACCGTGGTCCTGCCCACCGGCCGTCTGCTGGCCACTCCCCAGGAAAACGGGCAGCGCCAGGCCAGTTGACCCCGCGGTCGACGGCGTTTCACGTGAAACATGACCGCTGGGACAGGCGTCTTGGCGTGGAAAAATAGGCGATTGGCCGGAAAGGTGGCCAACCGTGGCCGGCCCTTGGGCTAGGCGGCCAGGACGATGATCCGCCGCCCGCCCGGGGGCGGCAACTGGTAGTCCACCACCTTCAGCCCGGCGGCCAGGGCCGCCTCCCGGTCCCCCCAGCCCCGGGGAAGCAGGATGCGGCCCCCGGCGGCCAGGTAGGGCCGGGCCAGGGTCAGGGAATCGGCCAGGCTCCCCACCGCCTTGACCGTCACCGTGGAGAAAACCTCGCCGGCCAGGGCGGCGTCCGGGCCGGGGCCGGCCCGACCCTGCACCGCCCGGACGTTGACCAGACTTAAGCCGCGGATGGCGTGCTTTTGGAAGCTGACCCGTTTGGCCCGGGGCTCCAGGAGGGCCACCGCCAAATCCGGCCGGGCCAGGGCCAGCACCAACCCCGGAAAACCGGCCCCGGAACCGATATCCAACAGGCTATCCCCCACCAGATGGGGCAAGAGGGCCAGGGCGTCCAGAAAGAGACCCACCCGCACCTCCTCGGGGTGGCGATAGCCGGTGAGGTTGATGCGCTGGTTCCAGCGCAGAAGCTCGGCCGAAAGCAGCTCCAGGGGCGGAACCAGCTCCGGCGGCAGGTGGGTGAAAAGGGCGGGGGTGGCGATATCCACCTTATTTCCCCACGCAAAATTGACTGAACACCGCCTCGATCACCTCGTCCGGCGCGCCAAGGCCGTCCACCTCCCCCAGGGCGGCCCGGGCCTCGGACAAATCCAACGAAGCCAGCTCCCAGGCCCCGGCCCGGAGCTGTTCCCCGGCCCGCTCCGCCGCCGCCCGGCAGCGCTCCAAGGCCTCCAGCTGGCGGGTCCCGGCCAGGACCTCGCCCGGCTCTGGCTCGGCCTGTCCCCCGGTCAGGGCGCGACCCAAAGCCTGGGCCAACTCCTCCAAACCGGCTCCACGGGCGGCGCTGACCCGCAACACGGGGTCATTCCCGGCCCGGGCGCCCAGCTCCGCCAGGTCCCAGGCCGGGGGCAGGTCGGCCTTGTTCACCGCGATAAGGCGCGGCCGGCCGGCGCTGGCCGCCATGACCTCCCGGTCGGCCGGGGTCAGGGGTTGGCCGCCATCCAGCACCAACAGCAGCAGGTCCGCGTTGTCCACCGCCTGACCGGCGGCGGCCCGGCCCAACTCATCCAGTTCGGCCCCCGGACTGAGGGAAGGTTCCGCCGCCCAGCCCAGGCCGGCGGTGTCCACCAGGCGCACGGCGACCCCGCCCAACACCAGGGGCTCCTCCAAGGTGTCGCGGGTGGTGCCGGCCAGATGGCTGACCAGGGCGCGTTGACGGCCCAACAGGGCGTTGAACAGGC
>JAIUYB010000086.1 GCA_020216625.1 Desulfarculus sp. | reverse complement strand
CTCGTCTAGGGGCCGGACGGAGATGGCCCCGCCGAACGGCGAACAAAGCGCACCGGGGCGCTCCACCGGAGCCAGGATGTCGGTCTCCACCCCCCGCGCCGCCAGTCCGGCCGCCAGCGCGGTCAGGCGCTCGAGGTCGATGCCCGGAGGCCGTTGCCGGGGATCGTGATGGAAGACCAGGCCGACCCTCACCGGTGGCCGCCCGCCTCCACCGGTTCGTAGACCGGCAGGGTGGCCTCCTGGCCCTGCAACCGGGCGGCGAAGTGGCGACAGAAGGCGAGGCCGACCCCGGTGTAGATGCCCATGATCTCGGCCAACTGGCTGAAAGGCAGCACCAGGGCCGTCACCGGCTCCTGGGCCTGCCAGGTCTGGTCGGACTCGGCCTGGGTGAACAGGCCAAGTTCACCCAGCCAACCACCAGGACCGATCCGCACGGGCCGATCCCTTGGTGCGGGGATGGAGCCGGGTGCGGCGGCCAGGGTCCCGGAGAGCACCAGAATCAGCTCGTTCTCGAACTGACCGGCAAAGACCACGGTCTCCCCCGCCTGGTATTGGACCGGTCGGGCGATGGTGGAAAGGGCCTCCAGCTCCCGCAGGCCCAGCCCCCGGAACAGGGCGAAGCGCTTGAGTTCCTCCATGCGTTCGATGGCGGTGGGCATACTGGCCTCCAAGCCTTGGCAGCGGGCGTAGGCGTAGGCCGCCGCCTCGCGCACCTGGTGGTTGGCATCATCGAGCAGCATCTCGGCCGCGGGCAGGAAGACCGGCCCCGGCTGGTGCTCTCCCATCACCAGGGCCGCCAACAGGCGGGTGATGGGGTCGCGGCTGCGGGCCAGGCGCATCAGGACCGCCTCCGGCCCGGAAGGATTGTGCAGGGCCAGGGCTTCACGGGCCCGAGCGAGGTGGTTCCGGTTCGGGGTCTTTTCCAGCAGCGGGATCAAAAGCTGGGCCAGGCCGCGCTCCAGGTTGACCTCCAAAAGCTCCACCGCCGCCGCGGCCTCCAGCGAGGTCAAAGCGGAGTACATCAGACGCATGTCCTTATGCCGAACCCAGAGGGCGTGGAAAACCAGACCCAGGCTCTCTTGGTTGGATTGCGCCAGATGGCCGCGCAGGGCGTTCAGGCCCGGGGACTGGCCCCAGGCGGCCAAGGTCCGCAGGTCGATTTCGCGCCTGTAGATTCGTCCCAACTCGTCCATGACCAGGGGATCGATGTCGAACTCCCGGATGCCGGCCAACCGCACCACCTCCAGGATGCCCTGGCGCAGGCGGGGGCGGGGGTCGGCCAGGGACGCCTCCAGAAATGGCCGCAGGCCGGGGCCGAATTTCACCAGGCTGTCCACCGCCAGCTTGCGCACCAGATCCTGGTCCTGCAGCCGCTCCACCAGGCGGCGCACCGCCCGTGGGTCGCGCTGGCGCGAGAAAAAGGCCGCGGCCTGGGCCCGCAACAGGGGATCGGGGTCGTCGAGCATGGCCAGGGCGTCCGTCACGGCCAGAAGGGCCTTGGAGGGCTCGGAGGTCGCGGCGGGTTTGGTCTCCTGGGCCAGGGGCAGCGCCGGGTCAAGGTCATTCAGGCTTTGCAGGCGCAGGGAGTCGATACGCTCGAAATCCACCGCGTCTCGGGTGATGACTTGCTTCAATGCCCGTTGGAAATGCCTCCGGAAGGCCAACGTTTCCGCCAGCCAATACAGGGCCAGTAACGCGGCCAGGGGGGCCAGTTGGCGCGGGGTGAGGACCGGCTTCAGGACCAGCATCAGCAGGGAGCCGGCCAGCATCCCGCTCTTGACCACCGTTCCCCGCACGAAGACCCGGGCCCAGGCGGAAACCTCGCGCGGGACCAGGTTGAACAGCACTTTGTTCACCGGCCCAGCCACCGCCTGCTGGACCAGGCGGGTGGCGAACTGGCCCGCCAGGGCCACCACCAGGCCGAAAGAGGCGGTGAGGGCGGTGAAGAGCACCGCCAGGTTGACCGGCAGGACCAGGGAGGCGTTGACCACCCCGATTCGGGTGTAAATCCGTCCCATGGCCAAGAGCAGCAGGAACACGGCCAGGGTCGTGCCGCCGCGAAAAAGGCTAAAGAAGGAGAGCAGGGCCTGCTCGCTGGCGAAGCCCTGGTTGACGATGACGCTGAATTGGTAGAGGAAGATGGGCAACAGGACGTTGGGCAAAAAACCCACCACCACCAGGTAGCGCAGGATGGGATAGCGGCGCAGGAGGCCCGGCATCTGTTTGAAACGAGGGCGATGGTTGGTGCTTGGCCTTGGCTCCGGCTGTGAGCGGGCCGCGCCGCGGGCGCGCGCCAGGCTAGCGGCCAGGGCCAGGCAGGCCAGGGCGTAGACCAGCAGGATCCGGTCCGCTCCCCACCAGCGGGCCAGTCCGTCGCTGGCGAAGTTGCCCAGGACCACGCCCAGCACCTGGGCGGCGGTGATCAGGGGGAACAGGCGCTTGCCCTGGCGGGAGTCGAAGCGGTCGCAGGCGATGTTCCAGAGGTAGACCAACAGGATCGAGTCTTGCAGGTAGAGGAGTTGGAACAGGATCGGGTAACAGAGGTCGATACCCGCCCCGACCCCCCAAAACAGCAACCCGGCGGCCAGGGCGTTGGCCATGAAGATGGCGGCCAGCAGACGGGAGTCGTTCCAGTGGGAGGACAGACGATTGAACAACCAGAAGGCGGCGAAGGTGATGACGCTGTTGATGGCCAGCATCAAGGGAAGCTGCTCGACGCCATAGCGCTTGAAAAAGGTGGCGTCCACGTAGTTGCGGAAAAGAGAGAGAAAGATAAAGGAGCCGGCGAACAACAGGCATAATCCCACGAGCGGACGCTTCTCCCACTCGCGGATCTCCAGTTTATCAACAAGACGATTGCCCACCCAGACCGACCTTGTTCCGCCCACCGCCGGATCGTGATAAATTGAAACCCCACCCGCCGGGTGTCACCGTGATAGCCAGGCGCGCTGAACCTGGACTCACGGTTATTTGTTACCCTTTTCGCCTCCCGGACACAAGGCGGCCTTTGCCCGAAGCCGCGCGATGGCCAAGGCCGGTGGCGTGAAAATGCCCGTGGAAGGTGAAGCGATGGCTGGGTCGACCCGCCGGGTGATGCTCTACACCCACAACTCCATTGGTCTGGGTCATGTCTTCCGCAGCCTGGCGGTGATCACCGGTATGCGGGCCTGGGCGCCGGATTGGGATTTTTTGGTGATGTCCGGCAGTTCAATTCCCCAAACCTTCCTGGCCGAAGGCATCGAGGTGCTCAAGCTGCCCGGAGTGCGGCGGGACTTCGTGGACGGGAAGGCCACCCTGCGGCCGCGTCACCTGGGCACCCTGACCATCAAGCAGGCCTTGGACCTGCGCGCGCGGCTCATGGCCGAGGCTCTGGCCGGCTTCGCGCCTGACATAGTCCTGGTGGAGCATAACATGGCCGGCCTGGGTGGCGAACTGCTCCCCTTGCTGGAGCAAAAGCGTCGGCGGCGGGGCGGGGCGCGGGACTTCGCGCTGGCCCACCTTTCTCGGGGCATCCTGAGCGCCTACCCCGAAGCCGATGGTCGTGGGGAGGGGTTGGGCCATGCCATGACACCAAATGACATCACGGGGCTTTACGATTTTAGATACATCCTGGAGGACCGGGGGGTGGTCGCCACGGGGCCGGAGGCGGGCCGCCCCGCCCTGGATGGCCGCGCCGTCTGTCTGGGGAAGATCGCCATCCGCAACCGCGACGAACTGCCCCCCGCCAGCCAGGCCAAGCGCGCCTGGGGTCTGCCCGACCAGGCCCTGATTCTTTTCTCCCTGGGTCGGGTGGGACCAGTGGCGCGACTGACCAGGGTCCTGGGCCAGATCATGCTCGCATCCGGTCTGCTGCCGGGCCATCGCCTGGCGGTGGTGGTGGACCCCTATCTGCCCCCGGATGAGCGCCAGGAACTGGAGCGATGCGCCGAATCGCTGGGCGCCAATTTGCTGGGATTCAGCCCCCGCTTGGTGGAGCTGATCAACGCGGCGGATCTGTTGGTCTGCCGGGCCGGCTACAACACGTTCAACGAGGCCCTGCTCACCGGAACCCGGACCCTGTTCGTGCCCGAAGGCCATGGAGGGATGGAGCAAGAGCGCCGGGTGGCCAGGCTGGCCGGGCCGCACCAGGCCAGCGCCAGCGAGGCCGAGGTCTTGGCCGGCGGGATAGAGGACCAGATCCAGCGCCTGCTTAAATCACCCCGCGACCCCGCGCCACCGCTTCTGGATCGATTCGCGGTCGGGCGGCGGATGGTTCGGGACCTGGAGGGGTGGCTGCGGGGGCATCGGGCCGTCGCCCCGGGGGAGGGGAGTTCTTGCCGCGCCTGATCCTGCTGCGGCACGCCGAGAGCCAGTGGAACCGGCAAGGGCGTTTCAGCGGCTGGGGCGATCCGCCCTTGACCGGAGACGGGGCGCGTCAGGCCCTGGATCGGGGGCGGCGGTTGGCGGCCGAGGCCGGACGGCCGGGGGCGGTCTACTGCTCGGTGCTGATCCGCGCCCGCCAGACCCTGGAACTGGCGTTGTGGGCGGCGAAGGCCGCCCCGGCCGAGACGGAGGCCTCCTGGCGGCTCAACGAGCGCCATTGCGGACGGTGGGAGGGGATGCTCAAGCCAGAGGCGGACGCCCCGGCCCTATGGGCCTGGCGAAATCAGGCCCTGGCCCTACCTCCGCCGTTGGAGCGCGGCGATCCCCGCCACCCCCGCCATGATCCCCGCTATCGGGATATACCCGACGATTTGCTGCCCGGGGGCGAGTCCATGGCCGACCTGCGACGCCGGGTGGAACCGCTTTGGCGGACGCGGATCATCCCCAGCCTGCGCCGGTGGGCTTGCGTTTGGGTGGTGGCCCACGACGGCAGCTTGCGCTCTCTGGCCGCAATGGCGTTGGCCACCGATGAGCTGGCGACCTCGTGCGGCGCCCTGGCCCCGGCCCATGCCCTGCGCTTGGAATTGACCCCCGATTTGCGCTTCAAGGCCATGGACCAGTTGATTTAGGCCCCCAATCCCGCCGGTCAACGAACCCTGATAATAATTTAAAATAAAAACAAACAGATGCCTAGATGGGCGGTCGGGCGGTTCCTGGGTCGGGAAGATGGGTGGGGTAGATCGCCCCTTGAGAAATCGCCGGCCAGGAGGGATTGCGCCTAACCGCCCACCGGGGCCAGGGCGCATCCCCCAGGCGGGATGACCCCAAGCGATTTGAAGTGAATCACCTATTGCCTGGGAAGAGTTTGGTTGTTAACTTAAAAATATAAACATTTCAATTCTATTGCCGGCGGCTGTTCGACACCTGGGACTGATCGCAAGGCTCCCGGCGAGTTGGGAGTTCACGATCATGCCCCTGATTGTCTCCCCTGCCGTATCCTTCGCGCTCCCCTCACACCGCATGTTGATTTGCGATCAACCCAGACAATGGAGTCGATACTCCGCGCCCTTCATCCGGGAGGGGCTGCGCGCCGGTGAGCGGGTGGTTTGTCTGCATGGGCTCTATTCGGAGGATCAGTTCGATTTTGTCCTGCGCTGGGGGCAGGCGGGCGGGCGATCGGCGACGGAGCGGAAGCAGCTTTCCATCTGGCCGGTGGAGAGCTTTCTCCTTCCCCAGGGGGTGTTCGAGCCGGATGCGGCCAAGGCGCGCCTGAAAGAGGTGATCGACCAAGCCCGGAGGGAAAAATGGACTGGGGTCCGCTTTTTCCTGGACATGAACTGGGGCAGCTATCTGAGCCAAGGCGAGAGCCAGTTGTTGGAATGCGAGCGCATGCTGCACCAGGATTTTTTGCCCCGCTACCCCTGCCAGGTCCTTTGCCATTACGAAAGAGTTCTGTTCGCGCCCGAGGTTCTGGAGACCCTGGCGGGCTGGCACCAGGCGGTGCTGGGCCGGGCTGAAGACGTTCACGGGTCGGCAGGGGGTGGACCCATCGGTCGGGACCACCCGGTGGCGGCTTTGGGACGAGCGATACAGGCGGCCCCGGTCGCGCGCGGTCATGGCTCCGGGAGGTGATCAACACCCGTCTGACCAGGCGCGCGGGGCAGGGTGAGGACTTCGCGGATGACCATGACTCTGGCACCGGTGGCGCCATAAAAAGATATTTCATGACCCCGCCGGGTGGAGGGGGCGCAGGGGCCGGGGGCGAAGAAGAGCCGCTGGGGCGTGGAGCGTTGTACGGGTTTGACCGACGGGCCGGGGAGTCGGTTCCGCGCCGGGTCGATCCCTCCTCCTGGCGAAACCAGGGCGCGGACCCGGTCGGTCGCTTTGGGAAAAGGAGGTGGTGATGCCGAAATTGAAGGAAATCCAGGCGATGGCCAAAAAGATGGGCCTGAGGAAAACCGCGGGGATGAACAAATCGGACCTTATCCGCGCGGTGCAGGTGGCCGAGGGCAATTCGCCCTGCTATGAGCGCATCTCCGATTGTGGCCAGACCGATTGCCTTTTTCGGGCTGACTGCCAGCCGCAGGCGATGCGACTCTGATCCCTGCCGCGGATGAGCCGCGACGAGGGTTGAGGTCGGAGCTTGTTAACGCCACACAAAGGAGGCCGTGATGTTTGAGCTGATGCCATCGGGCGGTTTCCGCCCCCTGGAGAAGTTGCGCAAGGAGATGGATGACCTTTTCGGCCGTTTCGCCAAAAGCGATTGGCCGCTGTGGAGTGGGGGCGATTCTGGTGTGTTCGTGCCGGCCATGGATGTGAAGGAGACCCCCGAGGCGGTGGAGATCGACCTGGAGGTGCCCGGCCTCAAGCCGGAGGAGATCGACATTTCCCTGAGCGGGGAGGTGATGACCATCAAGGGCGAGAAGAAGGAGCAAAGGGAGGAGAACAAGGAGGGTTATCACCTTCTGGAACGCCGGTTCGGCTCTTTCCAGCGCAGCTTCCGCCTGCCGGCGGCGGTGGATCGCGACAAGATCCAGGCTACCCAAAAGGATGGCGTCCTGCACCTGACCCTGCCCAAGGGCCAGGGGGAGCCGGTGACCAAGGTCGCGATCAAGACCGAGTGAGCGCCTTGACCCGCGCCTCGGACCTCCCGGCCGGACCTGGCCGGGAACCTGGCGCGGTCGGACCCAAGGCGGACTCGGGGCCGTCTCTTGCGCGAAGGAGGCTTGGCATGCGGGAAAGATGCTTGCTGGCCGGGGCGGTCAAGGCGGCCTTGACCCTGGGGGTGGCGGTGCTGATCCTGGTCGCGCCCCGGGCCTGGGCCGCCGAGCCCGGCCATGACGCCGCGTTGGCCCTGTTGGATCAAGGCGAGCTGGCGGCGGCCGGCGGGAACTTCGACAAGGCCCGCCAGCTCTGGGAAAAGGCGCTGCAGCAACGGCCGGGCTGGCAGACCGCGCAACGACGCCTGGCGGAGTTGCCGGCCCGCAGCCGGGGCCATGCCGCCCAGCTTCGGGAGATCGAACTCCGTCAGCAGGCCAGCCTGGACTTCGTGGAGGGGGTCGGTCTGTTCAACCAGGGCCGCTATCAGGAGGCGGCCAGGCTCTTCGCCGGCGCGGCCCAGGTCCTGCCGGATCACCCCTACGCTGGGTCATACCTGGCCCTGGCGCGCGAACAGGCCCACCTGGCGGGTCATGGCTCCCTCCAGGTGGATTCGATCCCTCCCGCCGAAATCTACCTGGACGGTCAAGCCAAGGGGCGGACCCCCTTGCTGCTCCAGGAGGTACCGGCCGGGGAGCACACCTTGGTCGCGGAGGCCCATGGCGTACGCTTGCAGCAACGGATCGTCATCCGGGGCCGCGCCAGCCATGCCACCGCCTTCAGCTTCCAGGGGGTGGAGGTGCGTTAGCA
>JAIUYB010000085.1 GCA_020216625.1 Desulfarculus sp. | reverse complement strand
ACCGTGGGCCTGGACCAGGCCCGCATGGATTTTTACGTGCTGGACGCCTGGATTAAAAAGGCCGGGGTGCAGGAGGCCCTCAAGGCGGCCCTGGCCCGCCACCTGCTGTTCGGCTTCTTGCGCTGGGGCATCGAGACCAACGGTTTCCAGTCGCTATGCCTGGATCTGCTGCCTGCCTTGGAAGCGGAAGCCGGCGCGGTATTGCCGTTGGTGAGGATCACCCACACCGGGGCCAAGAGCCTGCGCATCGAGAGCCTGTCGCCTCTCTTGGAGCGGGGCAAAATGTTTTTCTGCATAGATCAGGGTGACCAGCGCCTGCTGGTGCAGCAGCTCCTGAGTTATCCCCAGGGCCATGACGACGGCCCGGACGCCCTGGAGGGGGCGGTGAGCCTTTTGCGGGGTAAGCTCAACGCCTGGCCGTCCGGTGTGATGCCGGCGGGGAGAGTGGCATGAACTGGTGGCGCGGCATATCTTCTCTGACCGCACGGGCTGCCGGGACCATCGGCCGGGCCGAGCTGCCGGCCGGTGGGCGCAGCAGCCTGGAGCCGGCGGCCACCCTGGGTGAGGCGGTGTAGACTCTGTCGCGCCACTTCGGCGGTCTGGCACCCTACGCACCCCACGTGCTGGACCTGCTGGAGTCATTGGCCGTCCACAGCCCGGTGGTGAGCCAGGCCGTCAAGCTGATCGCCACCACGGTCAACACCGGCCACGAGATCCAACTAAAGGGACCCCGGCACCAGGTGGACCAGGCCCGGGACCTGCTGGGCGACCTGGCCCGCCGGGTCTATCGCCGCAGCGCCGGGGTGGACGGCCTGATCAACCACTACACCCGCCAGCTGGCGGTGAGCGGGGCCCTGGCCAGCGAGGACGTGCTGGAGCCGGATTTCAGCGCGGTGCGCGAGGTGGCCCTGCTGCCGGTCAGCGCCATTCGCTTCCGATGGCGCGATCAGGCCTGGATCGCCCAGCAGGTCACTCAGAGCAGCGGCACCATAGACCTCAACGACCATACGTTCGCCTATTACGCTCTGGATACACTGCCGGGCCACCCACCCTACGCAGTGCCGCCGTTCGTCGCGGCCATCGAGCCGGAGCGGTTGCAGCGGGATTTCCTGCGCGATCTGCGGACCTACGCCCGGAAATTGGGAATCTACGGGGTGACCGCGGTCAAGGTGCCCCCGCCGGACCGCCAGGCCGGCGAGAGCGAGGCCGAATACCAGCAGCGCGCCCAGGACCACCTGCGGGCCGTGGCCGCGGCCTACGACGCCACCCTGGGCTCTGGCCTGCTGGTCATGCCCGACAGCCACGAGGTGGAGCACAAGCCGGTGACCAGCGCGGCGGCCGGGGTGGACAAGATCAGCCAGGGCGTGGAGCAGCTCCTGATGAGCGCCCTTAACATCGACCCGGCCATGTTCGGCCGCAGTTTCAGCACTACCGAGACCTACGCCGGGGTGGTCTACGGCCTGTTGCTGCGCTCGGCGGCGCAATATCAGCGCCTGATCAAGCGGCGCGTGGAGCGCACCTACCGCATGGCCTTGTTGCTGGCCGGTCTGCACCAGGTGGACGTGACCCTGGCCTGGGACCCCCAGCCGGAGCTGGACAAGGCCAACGCCGCCAGCGCGGAGCAGACCCGGCAGTCGATGATCCTGGAGCGGCGACGCGAGGGCATCATCGACGCCGACCAGGCCGCCCAGGAGCTGGGCTATGAAAAGGCCGCGGTGAGCAAGGCCACCGTCGGCCAGGCTTCGGCCCAGGCCAGGCCCCAGGCCCGCCTGGCCCTGCGCCTGGATCCGGGCGGCGACCGCTACAGGCCGGAGCGGATCAGCCTGGCCAGCCCGCCGCCGGATGAAGACGAGGTGTCGGACCTGGCGGCCGAGCGCAAACACCAAGCCCGGGCCGAGGCCCTGGCCACCGCTTATCGCAGCCAGATCGCGCCCCTGGTGGAGGCGATCCGCGCCCAGGCCCTGGACGCGGCCCAGGCCATCCTGGCCGGGGGCGAGCTGGGCCAGGAGATGTTCGTGGCCCGGGTCTACGACGCCCTGGTCGAAACTCACGTCCAGGCCTGGTCCACGCCCGAGGCGCTCAACACCGTGCGCCAGGCGGTGGAGCCGGTCTATCGTCAGCTGCGCATGGTGACCGACCTGGTGGCCGGCGGCAAGAAGGGCTGGACCTGGGGTGGACCGGAGCAGCGGGTGCTGGACTTCAGCGCCCGGCTGGATAATTTTTATCTCAGCAAATACCTAAACAATCCCGAGGCCCAGCGGGCGGCCTTCCGGGTTTTGCGCGAGCGATATCTGGAGCAGGGCGCGGGGCTATTTGGCAGTGACCAGGTCGCGCTTAGGCACTTGCGCGAAGCCCTGGGCGGGGCCCTGGCCGACCTGGACGACCGGCAGATCGCGCGCATCGTGGACACCAGCGTGATGCGCCTGCGCTCCTGGGCGGCGGTGCAGCAGTTGGCGGAGTTCGGGGCCACCTGGGCTCAGGTCTGGGCGGTGCTGGACAACAAGACCAGCGCCATCTGCCGGGAGATGCACGGCCGGGTGTTCCGGGTGGACGCCGCCGCGGCCGAGGTCACGCTCCTGTCCGGCCTGAGCCCGGCCGCCTTCGCGGCCACGGTGTCCAACGCCGACGAGGCCGTGGTGCGTCGCGAGGGCTTGGCCGGGTTGCAGGCCCGCAACCAGCTGCTGCCTCCCTACCACCCCAACTGCCGCACCCGGGTCAAGCTGGCCCTGGAGGACCCCAAGCCCGCGCCCATGCCCGAGGGCCTGAGCGAGGATCAGCAGCGGGCCTGGCGCTACTGGCAAGAGTTGGGGCCGGCGGCCCAGCGTTTCCGTCTGGCCGACGCGGCCGACGCCGAGTTCGCGATCGGCAAGCGGGCGCGCCATGCAGCCCGGCACCGCGAGGTCGGGGACTATGACCAGGCCGCCCGCGAGCTGCTCACCGCGCCCCAGCGGGTGCTGATCCGCATGGAGGCCAACGGCGATTACCAGCTGGGCCTGATGAGAGGGGATGAAAATACCTGGCAGTTTGGCATAATTGATCCTACGCGGCGAATCGGCAGCATGGATGGCCCGCCCCAGCTGAAGACGATCTACGGGCCCAAGCCGGAAAACCCCGCGTCCTGGAGCAAGCGGTCTGGTCAGCTGGCGCGCAATGGCGGGTGGGTGGAGGTGATGTCATGAGACAGGCGGTGTTTGACTACGTGGACGGCCTGGCCCCGGAGCTGGACCCGGACCTGCTGGTGGAGGAGACCATCACCCGCGCGGCCGATCAGCGCGAGGCCCTGGAGCGCATCCTGGACCAGCTGACCGACGAGGAGCGGGAGCAGGTGCGGGCCGCTGACCGGGTCTTGATTCGCGAGGCCGCCCGCTTGGCTCCTTGGTGGCGAGCGGAAAACGCAGAGGCCAGGGAGGAGCGCGGCTTCCCGCGCGAGCACTGGTGGTGGTGGATCGACGAGATCGCCGACGGGGTGTTCCCCCGCGAGCTGCTGCCGGAGGCCTGATGGAGCTGCGCTGCCCCAACTGCGGCCGGCTGCTGGCCCGGGCCAGAATGGCCGAAGGCCTGGAGTTAAAGTGCCCGCGGTGCGGCAAGCGCTGCGTTTTTTCATTGTCGACTGAATCCACGCCCTCGAAATCGTTGACTGCCATCGGGGGATCGCGGTAGTATCAGAGTGAAATCGCGGCCAGACGGCCGCCAGAGCGCCAGGGAGCGCCAGGAATACCACTAATCAGCGGCCCAGGGCGGCCCAGGGGATCACCCCCTGGGCCGTTTTTATTTTGGCGGTTAAAAAATGGCAGACCAGATTCAGCCTCAGCAGACCCCGGCCGGCCAGTGGCGGGTCAACTGCCTCAGCGCGGCCCGGCTCTCCCTGGATGCCGGCCCGGCCGGCGAGGCCCCGCCCAAGAACGACGGCGACTACCTGTTCCTGAACTTCCGCGCCCTGAGCGCGATCCTGGTTATCGACCACGCCGTGGATTTCAGCGATCAGGCCATGCTGCAGGCGGGGGTGCCCATGCTCCTGCGCCGGCCGGTGCTGACCGATCACCGTTACAGCATCAACGCCGTGGTGGGCACCGTGGTCAAGACCTGGTGGGGCGCTGACGATGGTCTGGGCGCGCCGGGCATCAACTGCCAGGTCCGCCTTAACCGCAAAGCGCTGCCCGCCAACCTCCTGGCCGAGATCGAGGCCGATCCACCGTTGCACCTGGCGGTGTCGACCACGCCCTTTTACGAGTGGCGACAGAGCCACACCAATCTGTCTCCCCGCCAGTTCTGGGACCTACTTGGCCAGGAGGTGGATGGCGAGCTGGTGCGCGTGGTGGTTACCAAGATGTTGGAGATGCCCGAGGTCTCCCTGGTCTGGGCCGGGGCCGACCCCCAAGCCAGGCTGCTGGCGATGCACAAACCCCTGAACGGGAGCGAGACCATGAGCGGAGCCAATTTCCCAGCGGGCGGCGCGTCCGCGCCCACCGCCCTTTCCCTTTCCGCCCTGCTGCCCCTGGCCACCCGACTGGGCCTGGGCGCGGAGCAGGTGGACACCGAGGCCAAGGCCCTGGCGGCGCTGAGCGCCAAGGTGGCCGAGATCATGCCCTTGGTCGAGGCCGGCCGCTCCCACGTGGAGGCCCGGCGCAAGGAGTGCCTGCGCCTGGCAGCCCTGAGCGCGCCGGACCACAAGACGCCCGAGCACCTGACCACCCTGGTCAACGGCAGCGGCCTGGAGACGGTGGAGGCCCTGATCGCCCAGTTCGGCGGCAAGGCCGCGGCCAGCTTCACGGCGGTCTGTCCCAAGTGCCAGACGGCGGTGCCCATCCGCAGCTCCCTGGAGGCCCCCGCGCCGGACCAGGGCGAGGACCAGTATATCCAGGCCGGCCTGCGCATGGCCAAGAGCATCGGCACCGGCAACCAGGCCCAGGGCTGAGCCCGGCCGAGGGAGGAGATAGACCATGAGCCGAGACTATGGAGTGACGGTTGAGGCGGTGACCCGGGACAGCCTGTTGGGCGATCACCCGCCGGTGATCCAGGCCAAGACCATCCTGACCGGCCAGGTCCTGGTCTTGGGCACGGTGCTGGCCATGACCGCCGCCGGCAAGTTCCGGGGCCTGGCCCTGGAGACCGAAGTGACGGCCGAGGAGCTGGTGGCCGACGCCGGGGGCAGCCTCAAGATTTTCGAGGGCCACCTGGCCAATCCGGGCGTGGTGCCCGGCTCGGTGGTGATCAACGCCACCGTGGGCGCGGCGGTCAAGACCATGAGCGACGCCGGCAACGGCAAGCTCTCCGGCACCGGCGGCACCGGCCTGATCGACTACTCCAGCGGGTACTACCGGCTGCTCTTCACTACCGCGCCCGACGACAACACCGCCATCAGCGCCGCCTACAGCCACGACGCGGCCGGCACAGCCGTGGCCGCGGGCGTGCTGCTGGAGGCCATCGACGCCAGCGAGGCCGACGAGGCCGGCAACGTGCTGACGCACGGGGTGGTGACCGCCGACGACCTGGTCTGGCCGGAGGGCATCACCGCCGCCCAGAAGACCCGCGCCCTGGCCCAGCTGGCCCAGGCCGGCATCCGCGCGCTGTAAGGGCGCGCAAGGGAGGATCGCATGGACCCGACCCAGTATCCGCACCTGCACTGGAAGGCGCTTTCGGCCTCCATCAACTCCATGCCGGGGGTGCCGACCCTGATGCAGCAGCTCTTGTTCAAGAGCCGCAACTCCCAGGCCAGCACCACCATCCAGGTGGACCAGATCACCGGCGGCAAGTACGTCCTGCCGTTCGTGGCCCCCAGCGGGTCCGGCGTGGTGGTCAGCAAAAGCGGGCGCCAGACCAAGGACGTCACCGCTCCCATGATCCGTGTGAAACAGCCCTTCACGGCCCGAGAGCTGCTCCTGGAGCGGGGCGTCGGCCAGGCCCAGTTCGTGGGCGGGGCCGGCGACGTGCAGAGCGCACGTGAGGCCAGGATCGCTCGCGAGCAGAAGTACCTCAAGGACCGGGCCGAGCGCACCATCGAGTTCATGTGCGCCCAGGCCATCACCACCGGCAAAATCAGCGCCACCGCCGGCCAGGAGGGCAACACGGTCAGCTTCGAGGTGGACTTTGGAGTCCCAGACGCCCACAAGCCGGCCGCGCTGGCCGGCAACTACGTCTGGGGCGGCGCCAACGCCGACGTGCCGGGCAACATCCAGACCTGGGCCGACCTGATCTTGTCCGATGGCGTTGGCGCCGCCGACCTGATGATCCTGGGCACTGACGCGGCCTCCAAGTTCCTGGCGGACGCGAACGTGCTGAAGGAGCTGGACAACCGCAACCTGGGCGTGGGCTCTTTCCAGATCTCGGTGGGCAACGCCTATATCGGCCGCTACAAGGGCCTGGACGTCTACCGCTACCCCTTCGAGTACCAGACCAAGGCCGGGGTCAAGACCAAGCTGGTGGGCTCCAAGCTCTGTGTCCTGGCCTGCTCCCAGGCCCGCTACAGCGTCGAGTTCGGCATGATCGAGGACCTGGACGCCGAGGCCGCCTTGGTGGCCGAATACTTCTCCAAATCCTGGGTTACCAAGGACCCCAGCCAGCTGTGGCTCCTGGCCGAGACCCATCCCCTGCCCGTGATCTGGGAGCCGGCCAACATCGTCATCGCCCAGGTGCTGGCCTAGACGGGGGCCTGATGCTCGTTGACGTGGCATACGTCCGGGGGGTGGGCAGCCTCCCCCCGGACATCGAGGAGGCCAACCTGATCCCCCACCTGGACGCCGCCAGTATCCGCCTGCGGCGCTGGGTGGGGCCGACGGCCTACGCCGACGCCGAAAGCGCCAACCCGGCCGACCCCGACCGCAAGCTGGCCCTGATGCTGGCCGAGGCCCACCTGGCCTTGTGCGCTGTCTTCACCTCATTCGCTGGGGCCTATCGCCCCGGTCAGGGCTTCCAAGGCGGCGGCAGCCTGATGGAGGGCCAGGCCAGCTACCTGAGCCCCAAGCAGGTGGCTGACCTCCAGGAAAGCCACCTGGCCCAGGCCGAGGCCTTGGCCCGACCCTACCTTCTGCCCGGCGCGGTTCTCGCCGGTCAGGCGCTAGGAGCGGGCCGATGATGGAGATCCAAGTCAACCTGACCGACCTGGCCACCCTGGGGGCCGAGTTCGCGGCCCGCAGCCAGCGGGCGCGGGTGCTGGGCCTGCTGGCGGTGGAATCCGCCTCGGTGGAGGAGGCCCCCGTCCGCACCAGCAACCTGCGGAGCGCCATCACCACAAACGCGGCCGAGGGCCTAGTCTACGTCTCCGGGGCCGCGCCTTACGCTCGCTACGTCCACGAGGGCACCGGCCTCTATGGCCCCCGGCGCGAACGGATCAAGCCCAAGACCAAGAAGGCCCTCATGTGGCCCGGGGCCATTCACCCCGTGGCCAGCGTGGCCGGCATCCACCCCAATCCCTTCATGGATCGGGGCGCGGCACGGTCGGTCCCGCGGGTGGTGCAAGCGATTGACGAGGCGTTCGCATGAGCAACCTGGTGGACGCGGTGGCTGATCTGCTGGAGGGCCTGGAGGGCGTGGCCGAGGTACGCCGCTATGGCCTGGGCGCGCCCAAGCAGAGCCCGGCCCTGGTGGTGGACCTGGTCAGCGAGGTCGAGGACGACCCCCAGGAACTGGGCGCGGAGAGCCTGATCCTGCGCCAGACCGTCATGGTGTCGGCCGTGGTGCGCGTCACTCACCTGAGCCTAGCGCCCGCCGCGCGGGACCTGGCCCTGACCCTGGCGCGCGGGGCGCACCGCGCCCTGGCCGCCGATCCCACCCTGGGCGGGGCCTGCCT
>JAIUYB010000084.1 GCA_020216625.1 Desulfarculus sp. | reverse complement strand
ACCCCGACCTGCGCCGCCGGCTCCAGGAGCTGGAGCCCGGGCAGGGGGCCGCCCCCCGCCCAGCCGGAGCCGACGCCCTGCTGGCCCAGCTCAGCGCCTTGGCCGGGGCCGCCCGCGAACGAATGGCCTGACCAGGGCCGGATTCCCTTGAATAAATCCCGTTTCCTTTCACAACAAGGTTGGTGACCCATGTACAGCACGGCAGAGTTCCGCAGGGGACTGCGTATTGAAATCGACGGCAAGCCCTACGTCATCGTGGAGTTCCAGCACGTCAAGCCCGGAAAGGGCGGCGCCTTCGTGCGCACCAAGCTCAAGAACCTGGAAACCGGCCAGGTGCTGGAGCAGACCTTCCGCTCCGGGCAGAAGGTGGACAAGCCCGACCTGGAGCAGCGCTTCATGCAGTATCTCTACCAGGATGGCGAGCAGTACGTCTTCATGGACACCCAGACCTATGACCAGGTCTTCATCCAGGGCGACTATCTGGGCGACGCCATCAACTACCTGATCCCCAACTTGGAGCTGCAGGTGCTGTACTTCAACGGCCGGCCCATCGGGGTGGAGATGGCCACCGCCGTGGTGCTGGAGGTGACCTCCACCGAGCCCGGCGTGAAGGGCGACACCGCCACCGGCGCCACCAAGCCCGCCACCCTGGAGACCGGCTTCGTGGTCCAGGTGCCGCTGTTCATCCAGGAGGGCGACAAACTCAAGATCGACACCCGCACCGGGGAGTACCTGGAACGTGCCTGAGCCCTTCGCGCCCAGCTTCACCGCCACCGGGGTCGGCACCCTGCCCCTGACCGATCCCGTTCAGGCGGTGGCCGCGGTCACCAGCCGGTTGACCGCCATGCCCTATTGGCCCCAGCTGCCGCAGCGGGACCCCCGGGAGGACATGAACCTCCAGTACGCCCCGGCCCTGCGGCCCCTGGTGGCCGCCGACCCGCAGGAGCGCATGCTGCGCGCCCATCCGGGGCTCGGCCGCGAGGAGGCCCTGGCCGGATTCTACGAGCGTCTCATGACCCAACCCCTGGCCGATTTCGGCCTGCGGCACGAGGACGCGGCCGGGTTCTTCGCTTTCCGGGAGGCCATCGCCATGGCCGAGCCGGGGGCCTTCCCCTGGCTCAAGGGCCACGTCACCGGCCCGCTGACCCTGGCCGCCTCGGTGATCGGCGGCGACGGCAAGGCGCTGCTTTACGACGACGAGCTGGCCGAGGCCCTGGCCAAGGGCCTGGGCGCGGCGGCGGCGGCCCAGGTGGAGCAGTTGGCCCCCCTGGGGCGGCCGGTGCTGATGTTTCTTGACGAGCCCTTCCTCTCCGGCTATGGCTCGGCCTTCATGCCGCTCTCCCGCCAGCAGGCCATCGACCTCCTGGCCCTGGCCCTGGAGGAAGCCCGCTCCCGCTGCGCGGCGGTCTTTGGGGTGCACTGCTGCGGCAACACCGACTGGTCGCTGCTGATCGATGCTGGCTTCGACGTCATCAACCTGGACTCGGCCGGATTCGGCGAGAACCTGCTGCTCTATCCCGAGGCGCTCCAGGCGCTCTACGCCCGGGGCGGGGCGGTGGCCTGGGGGGCGGTGCCGGCCAGCGGCTTCACCGGCCAGGAGACCGCGGCCGGTCTCTGGGCCGGGCTCAAGGCGTTGTTGCAGCGGTTGATCGGCCTGGGCTTCGACCGCCAGGTGGTCGCCCGCCAAGCCCTGGTCACCCCGGCCTGCGGCATGGGCTCCATGCGGGTGGAGGAGGCCCTGGCCATCCTGGACCTGACCCGGGGAGTCAGCGAGTTGGCCCGGGCCGAGATGCTCTAACCGGGCGGGGTCGGACGGCGAAGACCAAGACGGGCGGGGTCCACCCCCGCCTGTTTTTTTCTCCGCCATGATGGCGGAGCGGGAAGGATCTCAGCCGCGCTTGGGCGGGCGCGCCCCGGCCGGCACCAGGATCACCCCGTGCTGGCCGCCGGGGACGACCTTGAAGACGATGTCGCGGTAGGGCCGGGTGCCGGGGGCGAAGAGTGGCCGGTAGCGCTCCCAGAACTGCTGGTCGCTGCGGGCCAGGAACAGGAAGTCGAAACCCTCCTTGACCAGCATCTTGGCGAAATCGGCCAGGGAGAGGTTCTCGGTCCAGACGTCGCCCTCGAAATAGGGCTCGCCCAGGGTGAAGAACCATTGGTTGGTGGGCCGAGGCGCGATCTCGTAGCGAATGATATGGAAGGGCCGGCCGGGGGTGTTCTGGTAGACCACGAAGACCTTCTTGTCCGGCGGCACCACCTTGCGCACCACCTCGGCCAGGGGCTCCACGTAGGCGTGGTCCTCGTGGGCGTCGCCCAGGGCGGTCCAGCGGGGCATGCCCGGGGGCGAGGGGGCCTGGGTGGTCAGGGCCAGGCCGAAGACCCCCAGACAGACCAGATATACCGTCCGCCGCCAGCCGCCCCATTGGATCTGGTCCTCCTCGGACTCGTCGGCGAAGGGCAGGCTCCAGCCCCAGGCCAGCAGCAGGGTCGGTATCAGCATGGTGTTGACATAACGCCCAAAACTGGCCAGGCGTGGACCTTCGTATTCCGAGAACGAGAAGATGTAGAGGATGACCAGGCCGGCCAGGTAGAGCGCGCCGAAGATGGCCATGATCAGCCATAGCTCCAGCATCCGCGCCCGATCCGCCGGGTCGCGGTGGCGCAGGAAGCCGGCCAGGATCAACAGGCCGGCGCAGACCAGCCAGGCCGCCAGGCTGAAGCCGGGCACAATCCCCCCCAGGCCGATCCAGGCCATGAAGGAGCGCCCCTCGTCCACGTAGTTGGACAGAGATTGATGGCCCAGGGCGGCGACGAAGCGGTCGCGGACCAGGGCGCTGCGTTCGGGCGCGTGCGGACCGAAGGTGGCCAGCATTTCCGGCGCGCCGATCTGGGCGGTCTTGAAGCTCTGGCCGATCTTGTGTTCGGCCAGGTGGGCCTTCCAGGTGGCCGGCGCGGCCAGGGGGGCGGCCACTAACAAGCTGGTGGTCAGCAAGAGGGCCAGGATTCGACCCCGACCGGGGTGGTAGGAGGCCAACTGCTCGCGCCAGGGACGGCCCAGGGCGCGGCGGTCGGCCCGCCAGGTGGAGACGGCCCGGGCCAGGGAGTTGACCAGGATGAGGCTCAGGATCATCCAGGCGAAAAAGGCCCCGGTGTTCTTGATCAGGGGCAGGCAGAACAGGATGGGCAGGAAGAGCAGCGCCCGTTTGCGCCAGATCACCGCCCCGGAGGCCAGGTAGAGCCCCGCCGCCAGGTAGAGGGCCAGCACCACGTCCACCATCAGCGAGCAGACGAAGACCGAGAGCGTGGTGGTGATGGCCGCCGCCATGAACAGGTTCAGGACCAGCCAGCCGGGTTGACGCCAGGACAGGCGCGAGAAGAAGGCCAGGGCCGGGGCCAGGAGCAGCATGAAGTGGGCCTGATAGAAGCTGCCCTCGCTGACTCCGGCGATGGTGGCGGCCCAGAAATGCAGCAGGTTGGCCCCGGGCGGGTAGTCCTTGAAGATGATGGCCCCCACCGGACCGGGCAGCCCGCCCAGGGCCAGCATCTCCCGGGTCATCACCCCCCAGTGGGAGAACTCATCCCAGAGCTGGAGCCGGGCGTCGGCGAAACACAGGCGGAACAAGAGGCTAAGGCCCAAAAACAGCACGATGCCCGGCGAGAGGAAGCCTTCGGCCACCTTGGGCCGGTCAGGCTGACGGTCGTGCCACAATCCCCAGAGGGCGATCAGGAAGCAGGCCAGGCCGGCCAGGAAGACCAGCCAGGAGCCCTCGTGGAGCAGGCCGCCCAGGGCCGCGAGGTAGAGCGCCACCACCATGCCCGAGACCGCGGCCAACAGGGCCAGCTCGGCCTGGCGTCGCCAGGCGGCGTGCAGCACGAAGGCGTAGCCCAGGACCGAAAAGGGCAGCAGGAAACCCATCACGCCGTCCTAGGCCGCCAGGACCCGAGCCGCCGAGGCGGCGGCGGACCCGCGCGGTTTGAGGGCCAAGAGGGCCTGGGTGAGCACGATGGGCCAGAGCACCTGGCTGCTGGCGATCTCGCCCCGCTCGGCCACGGCGGCGATCACCGCCGGCAGGGGCAGGGGTTCTTCGTCCGGGAAGCGCCACAGGCCCAGGCCCTCGGCCAGGCACCGGGTCAGGTGGTAGAGCCGGGTGGGGGTGGGAAAGCTGAGCACCACCAGGCCGTCCGGGGCCACCAGGTCGAAATGGGCCGCGATCAGGCGTTGGCGTTGATCGGCGGGATAGTGCTCGATCAGGCCCAGGCTGAAGACCACGTCCGCGGTGATCGGCGGGCGCTCGCGCAACAGATCGGCCCGGTGCAGGATCACCGCCGGCCGGTCGCGCAACAGCTCCAGGCCCAGGGGGTTGTTGTCCACCACGTGGTAGGCGGCCGGGCGCAGATGGCGCGCCAGGAAGTCCTGGCAGCAACTGGCCCCGCCGCCCAGCTCGGCCAGGACCAGGCCGCGCTCGCGCCGGGGGGCGTGGCGGCGGATGACCGACAGCAGGCGGTTGGCGGTGAAGCGCCGCGTCACCACCGCCGCCGGACAGGGCCGGCGGTAGTAACGCTCCCAGTCGGTGGTTTCAATGGTTGTCATGCCGCCGGAAGATCAGGGTGCGCTGGGTGGCGAAGTTGACCAGGTACAGCGCGGTCTCGGCCAGGATCTTGGCCGCGATCACCCCCATGCCGGTCCAGGCCACCAGGGCGTTGATGATCGAGTAGGAAACCCCGCCCATGAAGATGACCAGCAGCACGAACTTGATGAAGGCCGGCCACTTGTCGGCCTTGTGCTGGAAGACGAAATTGCGGTTGAGTTTGAAGTTGACGATGGTGGCCACCGCCCGGGCCAGGGCCTGGCCCAGCAGGATGTTACCCGCCAACCCCCAAACGATGATGAAGACGATGTTGTCCACCAGCGCGGTGATGAGCGAGGAGCCCACGAAGCGCAGGAAGACCATGTAGATCTTGGCCGAATCGATGATGGGGTTGAAGTGGCTGGAGGCGTTGTCGTCCAGGTAGACGGTCTCGATGGGCACCTGGACGATGGGGTGTTCCTTGGTGGCGCACTGGATCAGCATGTCCAGCTCGAATTCGTAGCGGTTGGCCTGGATGGGCAGAAAGACCGGCATCAGGGCCAGGGGCACCCCGCGCAGGCCGGTCTGGGTGTCGCTGATGCTGGTCCCGACCAGGAAGCGGAAGATGACCTTGGTGATCTCGTTGCCCAGGCGGCTGCGCAAAGGAACCTCGCCTGAGAAGCCGCGCACCCCCAGCACCAGGGCGGTGGGGTTTTCGATCATGGCCTGGGCCACCTTGGCCACGTCGGCCGGCAGGTGCTGACCGTCGGCATCCACGGTGATGGCCCCCAGGTGCCCGGGCTGGTTGCGATGGCGGCCGTAGATGTGGTTGAAGCCGAATTTCAGCGCCGCGCCCTTGCCCAGGTTCACCGCGTGGCGCAGGAGCGTCACCCGCCCGCCCTCCTCCAGGCGCTGGAAGACCGCCTGGGTCTCCTCGCGGCTGCCGTCATCCACCACCACCAGGTCCTGGAAGCCCGCCTCCCAGAGCTGGTCCACCAGGTCCACCAGGTTGGGGCCGGGGTTGTAGGCGGGGATGAGGATGCTGACCTGCATGGGATTGCTCGCCGCCAAGGGGTGGATGGAGTTCCGGTCGGCCCGGCCGGAGCGAAAAACTGGTCAATGATAACACAGGCCCCAGGGCGACACCATGCGCCAGGTCGGCCCGGAGGCAGAGCGGGTGGGGGCGAAAGGAAAAGATTTGCGGGGCTGGCTTGACGGCCGGGCGGGGTATTGTTAAATATATGATCAAGTGTTCAGATAACGGAGGTTCCATGACCGCCCCAGATCAGACCCCACCCCAGGATGACCTGGACCTGCTCTGTCAGGTGCGGGTGGTGCACCTGGACCGGGTGCGGGAGGCCAAACGAAACGAAATAAATTCCCGGGAGTTGGCGCGCCTGGCCGCCGTGTTCAAGGCCCTGGGCGATCCTGGTCGCCTGCGGCTGGCGCTGGCCTTGCGGGACGGAGAGATGTGCGTCTGCGACCTGGCCGCCTTTTTGGGGGTCAGCGAGTCGGCGGTGAGCCACCAGCTTCGCCGGCTGCGCGACCTGGGCCTGGTGCGCAACCGCCGCGCCGGCCAATGCCTTTATTACTCCCTGGACGATCACCACGTGGACGAGATCCTGGGCCTGAGCCTGGACCATCTGCGGGAATAGGCGGAGAAAATGCATTTCCTCATGGAGTTGGCATCCGAGTCCTGGCGTCTGCTGGTCGAGGCCGCGCCCTATGTCCTGTTGGGTCTGCTGGGCGGCGGCCTGCTCAAGGCCTTCCTGGACCCAGAATGGGTGGCCCGCAACCTGGGCCGGGGCCGGGTCAAGCCGGTGCTCAAGGCCGCCCTGTGGGGGGTGCCCCTTCCCCTGTGCTCCTGCGGGGTGCTGCCGGCGGCGGCGGCCCTCAAGAAGCAGGGGGCCAACTCCGGGGCCACCACCGCCTTTGTGATCGCCACCCCGGAGTCGGGGCTGGACTCCATCACCATCAGCTACGCCCTCCTGGACCCAATCCTGACCGTGGCGCGGCCGCTGGCGGCCTTTATCACCGCCACCCTGGCCGGCCTGGCCGAGAACTACCTGGGCCGGGAGCGTCTGGGCCACCGCCAGGACGCCGTTGCCATCACGCCCGCCGCGCCCTCCGGTCTGGACCTGGCCGCCCTGGCCTGCGGATGCTGCGCCACCGCGCCGGCCAGCGGCCAGGAAGCGGCCACGCCCCAGGGCCTGGCCTCGCGGTTGCGGCTGGGCCTGGGCTACGCCCTGGGCGAATTGTGGGCTGACCTGGCCCTTTGGTTTTTACTGGGGCTGCTGCTGGCTGGCCTGGTGGGGGTGCTGGTGCCCAACGACCTGTTGGCCCGGCACCTGGGCGGCGGGATTTCGGCCATGCTGCTGATGTTGCTCTTGGCCGTGCCGATTTATGTCTGCGCCACCGCATCCACGCCCATCGCGGCGGCCTTGATCCTCAAGGGCGTCAGCCCCGGCGCGGCCTTGGTCTTTCTCCTGGCCGGACCGGCCACCAACCTGGCCACCCTCACCGTTCTGACCGGCCTGTTGGGCCGCCGGGCCACCGCCATCTACCTCACCAGCATCGTGGTCTGCGCGGTGGCCCTGGGGCTGGCCGTGGACTGGCTCTACACCGCCCTGGGCATCAACCCAGTGGCGATGCTGGGCCAGGCGGCCGAGCTGCTGCCAGAGTGGCTGGGTCAGGCTGGGGCCGGCTTGCTGCTGCTGCTCTCTCTGCCGGTGCTGGGCCGGCGCCTGCGGGCCGGGTTGGATCGTCTGCGCCACCGTCAGACGGCGACATCCGCCTGCGCTAGCTCCTCCTGCGGCTGCTCCGAGGAGGCGGCGCGACCTCGTTAGGCAGGTTCGACTAACTTCTGAATTGCATTCACTAACCCGCCACGGCTGTATCCTAGCGGTGCAAGGGCTCATGCCTGCGCCGCTAGCGCTTTTTTGTCATTCGTAACCCAAAAACCAGCTCCTGCCTCTTGAAATTTGCCTAGCCTCCCAATATGGTTTACCAGGAGTGCTTAGAGAAAAAAATCACCAACGCGGATGCCTGCCTCGACCGCGGATCGATTAGCGCTCAGGGGGATTTCGCTTGGTGGTGCGATTGGCGAGCAACCTTGAACACGGACATCAGAGGCCATGAAGTTATCAACTCGCGGAAGATATGGCGTGCGGGCGATGCTGGAGTTGGCGCTGCATCCCGGCGAAGGCCCCATCGCCTTGCAGGAACT
>JAIUYB010000083.1 GCA_020216625.1 Desulfarculus sp. | reverse complement strand
CGAGCTGGTGGCCCGGGTCTTCGCCCGCCATCTGGCCAATCCCATCCTGGATTCCATGGACGACGCCGCCGTGCTGACCCCGCCGCCCGGCCGGCTGGCCATCAGCACCGACAGCTTCGTGGTGGATCCCATCGAGTTCCCGGGCGGAGACATCGGCTCGTTGGCGGTGCACGGCACGGTCAACGACGTGGCCATGCGCGGGGCCAGGCCCTTGTGGCTGACGGCCGGCTTCGTGCTGGAGGAGGGGCTCCCCCTGGCGCTTTTGGAACGCGTCGTGGCCAGCATGGCGGCGGCGGCCCGGGCGGCCGGGGTGGCCATCATCGCCGGAGACACCAAGGTGGTGGGCCGGGGCCAGGCCGACAAGCTCTTTATCAACACCACCGGGGTGGGCGTCCTGCCCGAGGGCCTGGAGCTGGGGGCCCATCTGGCCCGCCCCGGCGACGCGATCCTGGTTTCGGGCAGCATGGGCGACCACGGGGTGACGATCATGGCCCAGCGCCAGGGCCTGGGCCTGGAGGCTCCCTTGCGCAGCGACTCCGCGCCCCTGAACGGCCTGGTGGCCGACCTGCTGGCCGCCTGCGCTGGCGTGCACGTCCTGCGCGACCCCACCCGGGGCGGCCTGGCCACCACCTTGAACGAAATCGCCCAGACCAGCGGCGTGGCCCTGGAGCTATACGAGGGGGCCATCCCCATCAACCCCGCCGTGGCCGGGGTCTGCGAGCTGTTGGGCCTGGACCCGCTCTACCTGGCCAACGAGGGCAAGCTGATCTGCATCGTGGAAGGCAGCCAGGCCGACAAGGCGCTGGCCACGCTGAAGGCCCACCCCCTGGGCGCGGGCGCTGCGGTGATCGGCCAGGTGCTGGAAGCCCCCAGGGGCCGAGTCTGGCTCAAGACCACGGTGGGCGGCGGCCGCATCCTGGACATGCTCTCCGGCGAGCCCCTGCCCCGCATCTGCTGAGGCCGGTTTTTCGCGGCCGCTCCCCTTGACCCGCCCCGGGCCGGTGCTTAGTTTTCCGGCAGCGCCATTGCCCGGCGCGGAGAGGGGAGCATTCCATGGCCGACGCCTACGTCCACGGCTATTCCGAACGCGAGGCCCAGCGCCTCGGCGACCAGGCCGACATCCTGGCCGAGCTGCTGCACCACGACACCGTCTATCCGGCCGGGGCCAGGGTTCTGGAGGCCGGTTGCGGGGTGGGGGCCCAGACCGGGTTCCTCTTCGGCAACAGCCCGGAGGCCGATTTCACCTGCCTGGACATCAACCCCGACTCCTTGGCCCAGGCCCGGGCCGCCGCCCAGGCCCGGGGCATGACCCGGGTGGAGTTCCGCCAGGGCGACCTCTACGCCCTGCCCTTTGGCGAGGCCGAGTTCGATCATGTGTTCCTCTGCTTCGTGCTGGAGCACCTGACCGACCCGGTGGCGGTGCTGCGCGAGCTCAAGCGTGTCCTCAAGCCCGGCGGCAGCCTGACCGTGATCGAGGGCGACCACGGCTCCTGTTATTTCCACCCCGAAACCGCCTTGGCCCGCCGGGCCTGGCAGTGCCTGGTCGACAGTCAGGCCAGCCTGGGCGGCGACAGCCTGATCGGCCGTCGGCTCTATCCCCTGCTGGTGCAGGCCGGTCTGGCCGAGGTCCAGGTCTCGCCGCGCATGGTCTACAGCGACGCCAGCCGTCCCCGCCAGGTGGAGGGCTTCGTGCGCCGCACCATCGTGCCCATGGTTCAGGGGGTGCGCGAACAGGCCCTCGCGTCCGGCTACCTGAGCCCCGAGGAATGGGATAAAGGCGTGGCCGATCTGCTGGCCACGGCCGAGCCAGACGGAACCTTCTGCTACACCTTTTTCAAGGCCGTGGCCCGGCGCGCGCATTTGGCTTGACACCCGACCACGAAGCGGCTACAAAGGTCGGGCGTGGCGGCCTCCGGGCCCCCGCTCAACCTTGACGCAGCACTGATCGCGCTTCTGGGAGCAACGCCGTCGTGACCATCGCCGCTGACATGACCAGCCGGACGAGCGATAACGCGGTGCGTGCTTATTCCTACGCCTATTATTATCGGCCCTCGGGCCGATAATCTTTTTCACCCCGTAGAATACGAATACTTCCCGCGCAACCAAAAGGCGCTGAACACCGCCCGCGATGGGGCCTTTTCCCGGCCCGGCGCCGCCTCTCCCTCGCGTTCCCGTGGAGGTTGATCATGTTGACCCGACTCGCTCTGTTGTGCCTGTGCCTGGCCGCTCCCCTGGCCGCCGCTCAGCCCGCCCCGGCCCAGGCCGCCGAGGCCATCAATCTGACCTACAGCAACTTCTTCCCCCCCAGCCACGCCCACTCGCTCTTGGCCCAGGCCTGGTGCGAGGAGATCACCCGCCAGACCAACGGCCGGGTGACCTTTCAGTATCTGCCCGGTTCCACCCTGCTCAAGGCCGAGCAGACCTTCGACGGCGTGGTCAACGGCATGGCCGATCTGGGCATGAGCTGTTTCGCCTACACCCGGGGCCGCTTCCCGGTGATGGAGGCGGTGGACCTGCCCCTGGGCCATCCCAACGGCGTGGCGGCCACCAAGGTGGCCAACCGCCTGGCCGCCGAGCTCAAGCCGGCCGAGCTGAAGCAGGTGCAGGTGATGTACCTGCACGCCCATGGCCCGGGCTGGCTGCACACCCGCAAGAAGCCGGTTAAGTCCCTGGACGACCTCAAGGGCCTCAAGATCCGCGCCACCGGCACCAGCGCCAACCTGGTCAAGGCCCTGGGCGGGGTGCCGGTGGCCCTGGCCATGCCCGAGGCCTACCAGGCCCTGGAAAAAGGCGTGGTGGACGGCTCCATCTACCCCCGCGAGTCCAACCTGGGCTGGAAGCTGGGCGAGGTGGTCAACTACGCCACCGACCTGAGCAGCGTGGGCTACACCACCGCCTTCTTCCTGGTCATGAACCAGGAGCGTTGGCAGGCCCTGCCCGCCGACGTGCGCCAGATCATCGCCAAGGTCAACCTGGAGTGGGCCGACCGCCACGGCCAGGCCTGGGACGAGGCCGACGCCAAGGGCCTGGAGTTCTTCCTGGCCCAGGGCGGCCGCGAAGTCATCACTCCCGACGCGACCCAGGCCGAGGCCTGGCGTCAGGCCGCCCAGCCGGTGCTGGAGGAGTACGCGGGGCGGATGAAGGCCAAGGGCCTGGATGGCGCTGGCATCCTGGCGGCGGCCCAAAAGGCCCTGGCCGAGGCCGGGCGCTAGGGGGGATGGGCGGATGTCAGCCCTGGAAAAAGCGATCGACGCCATGGTGGCCGCGTTCAAGTATTTGGGCGCGGCCGCCCTGGCGGCCATGATGCTGGTCACCTGCGTGGACGTGGTCTGCCGGGCCGTCGACCGGCCCCTGTGGGGCCTGGTGGAGGGGGTCTCGCTGTTGGCCACCCTGATGCTGGGTCTGAGCCTGCCGGTGACCCAGCGCGAGCGCGGCCATGTGGCGCTGGACATGCTGGTGCGCCGTCTGCCCGAGCGGGCGGCGGCCCTGGTGGACGGCCTGGGCCATCTGGCCTGCCTGGCCTTCTTCGCGGTGGTGGCCTGGCAGTCCTGGCTCTACGCCGGCCAGCTTCAGGACAACGGCGAGCTGAGCATGAGCCTGGGCTTGCCGCTGCACTTCATCCTGCGGCTGATCGCCATGGCCTTCGCCGGTCTGGCCCTGACCCTGGCCGCCGATCTCGCGGCTTCGGTTAGAAGGGTGGTGCGGCCATGAGCCCGGTCCTGATCGGACTGCTGGGAGTGGCGGTCCTGGTGGCCATGTTTTTCTCGCGCGCGCCCATCGCCTATGTCATGGCCATGGTGGGCTTCTGCGGCTTCGCCCTGGTGCGCGGCCTGGAGCCGGCCCTGAAACTGCTGGCCCGCGATTACTACGGGGTCTTCTCCTCCTACGGCCTGACCATCGTGCCCCTGTTCATCCTGATGGGGCAGATCGCCTTCAACGCCGGCATCAGCCGCCGGCTTTATGACTCGGCCTACAAGCTGGTGGGCTCCTACCGCGGCGGTCTGGCCACGGCCACGGTGCTGGCCTGCTGCGCCTTCGGCGCGGTCTGCGGCTCCAGCCCGGCCACGGCGGCCACCATGGCCACGGTGGGCCTGCCCGAGATGCGCCGCTACGGCTACCATCCTCGTCTGGCCACCGGGGTGGTGGCCAGCGGAGGCGGGCTGGGGATGCTGGTGCCGCCCTCGGTGGTGCTGTTGGTTTATGGCATCCTCACCGAGCAATCCATCGGCGCCCTGTTCGTGGCGGCCCTGATTCCCTCGGTGATCGTCAGCCTGATGTTCGTGCTCACCGTGGCCCTGGTCTGCGCTCGGCGGCCCCAGTTGGGTCCGGCCGGGGAGAAGAGCGACTGGCCCACCCGGGTCAGAAGCCTGGGCAACCTCTCCGAGACCCTGGCTGTCTTCGCCTTGGTGATGGGCGGGCTCTTCACCGGTCTGTTCACCCCCACCGAGGCCGGCGGGGTGGGGGCGGCCGGGATGCTGATCACCGCCTGGGCCCGGCGGTTGCTGCCCTGGGCCAAGCTGGTCAAGTCGCTGGTGGAGTCCCTGCGCACCTCCTGCATGGTCCTGATGCTGGTGGCCGGCGCGGTGATCTTTGGCCATTTCCTGGCCGTCACCGGCATCCCCATGGCCGCCGCGGCCTGGGTGCGGGGCCTGGCCTGGCCGGGTTGGGCGGTGATGGGCCTGATCGTGGCCATCTACCTGCTGGGCGGCTGCTTCATCGATGCCCTGGCCCTGATCATGCTCACCATCCCCATCTTCCACCCGGTGGTGATGGGTCTGGGCTACGACCCCATCTGGTTCGGAGTCATCATCGTGCTGGTAACCCAGATGGGGGTCATCACCCCGCCGGTGGGAATCAACGCCTATGTGGTCCATGGAGTGGACCTGCGCACCCCCTTGGAGGAGATCTTCCGGGGCTCGCTGCCCTTTCTCTGGGCCCTGGTGCTGGCCACGGCGTTGTTCATCGCCTGGCCGGAGTTGATCACCTGGCTGCCGCAATTGATGCGCGGGGCCTGATTCGCCTCATCCCGCCGCGCCGCGACGCCCCGGATGGCCCCGCGCCGTCCGGGGCGTCGACGCTTGGTCAGTCCTCCGAAGGCGTGGGCGCAAAAAACCAGCGCCGGCATGGTATCCTTTAATATCAGTCATTACGGCTGGAGAAAGACCATGTTGACTCTGGTGCTGGCGGTGGCGGTGACGGTGGGGGTGTCCTTTTTCTGCTCCCTGCTGGAATCGGTGCTCTATTCCACGCGGGCCATCACCCTGGAGGCGGAGGCAGCAGAGGGCTCGCGCCAGGCCCTGGCCATGAAGAAGCTCAAGGCTCAGATCGAGACCCCGCTGGCGGCGATCCTGATCCTGAACACCCTGGCCAACACCGGCGGCGCGGCCCTGGCTGGCTGGGCGGCGGGGGAGGTCTGGGGGGCGGGATCATTGCTGGCCTTTTCGGCGGTCTTCACCCTGGGCATCCTAATGTTTTCGGAAATCCTGCCCAAGACCCTGGGCGCGGTGCACTGGCGCGGCCTCTGGCGCTGGGCCGTGGGTCCGCTGACGGTGATGGTGACCGTGCTAAAACCCCTGATCTGGCTGACCCAGGCGTTGACCAGCAGCGTGACCAAGCGGCGCGGCGCCGTCCACCTGATCAGCGAGCAGGAGATTCTGGCCGCGGCGCGGCTGGGCGAGCGCGGGGGCGAAATCAGCAAGCTGGAGCACGACCTGATCCAGAACATCATCGCCCTGGAGGAGGTCAAGGCCGGGGAGATCATGACCCCGCGCACGGTGATGTTCAGCGTGGATGGCAGCCAGCGCCTGAGCCAGGTGGCGGACCAGGCCCGCACCTGGCCCTTCTCGCGGGTGCCGGTCTATGTCGGCACCCCCGACGAAGTGATCGGCTACGTGCTCAAGGGCGAGGTTTTATCGCGCGACTGGCGGCAGAATGACCAGCGCCTGCTCAAGCTGGCCAAGCGGGTGCGCTTCGTGCCACCCTCGGCCAACGCCCTGGATCTCCTGAATTCCTTCCTGCGCCACCGCGAGCACCTCTGCCTGGTGGTGGACGAGTATGGGGGAATCATGGGCCTGCTGACCTTGGAGGACGTGTTGGAGACCCTGGTGGGTTCGGAGATCGTCGACGAGAAGGATCAGGTGGTGGATTTGCGCGAACTGGCCCGCAAGCGGGCGCGCCGGTTCCTGCGCAACCAGGAGGGCGGACAGTCATGAGCGGGTTCGACTACGACGTCTTCATCATCGGCGGGGGCGGCAGCGGCGGCTTCACCGCCGCCACCACCGCGCTCAAGAGCGGGGCGCGGGTGGCCATGGCCGAGGCCGGCCGCCTGGGTGGGTTGTGCATCCTGGCTGGCTGCATGCCCAGCAAGACCCTGCTGCACCACGCGGCCCTGATCCGTGAGCGCGGGGCCGACGGCCGCGCGGCCTATCCCGGTGTGTTGGGCCACAAGCGCCAGGTGGTGGAGTTTTTGGCCGGCAACCGGGTCCAGGCGGTGCAGGCCAAGATCGCCCAGGGCCTGGAGGTGATCCCGGGGCGGGCGGCGTTCGTGGACCCCCACACCCTGGAGGTCAACGGCCGCCGGGTCACGGCCGAGAAGATCGTCATCGCCACCGGCAGCCGCGAGGTGATGCCGGCCCTGGAGGGCTTGGCCGCGGCCAGCCCTTTGGTGGCCGAGAGCTTCATGGAACTGGAGGCCCTGCCAGCCTCGCTGCTGGTGCTGGGCGGCGGGGCCATCGCCCTGGAGCTGGCCCAGTTCGCCGCCCGGATGGGGGTGGCGGTGAGCCTGGTGCAGCGCAGCGGGCAACTTTTAAGCAACGAGGACCAGTCGGTGGGCCAGGTGATGAAGGAGGCCCTGGAAGACGATGGTGTCAAGGTCTTCACCGACACCCAGCTCCAGGCGGTGCGGCCGGCCGGCGGGGGCTGGCGGCTCTCCTTCCTGCACCATGATCAGCCCTTCGAATTGGAAGCCGAGGCCGTCCTGGCGGCCCTGGGCCGGCGGCCCAACCTGGAGGGCCTGAACCTGGCGGCGGCCGGGGTGGCGGTCAAGGGCGGTGCGGTGGCGGTGGACCAATTCATGCGCACCAGCCAGCCCCATATCTTCGCGGCCGGGGACGTGACCGGCGGGCCGATGGTGGTGAACCTGGCCGTTGTGCAGGGCGAGGTGGCCGGCCACAACGCCACCCACCCCGAGGCAAGGGCCCTGGACGACCGGGTGCTGCCCCGGGCGGTCTACACCGACCCCCAGTTCGCCCGGGTGGGGCTGAACCACGGCCAGGCCCACCACGCCGGCCTCCGCTTCGCCGAGGCCACCCAGGTTTTGAGCGAGATGGGCGTGGCCCGCACCTATCCCCAGCCCTTGCGCGGTTTCATGACCATGCGGGCCGACCGTGACACCGGGCTGATCGTGGGGGCGGAGCTGGTCGCGCCCAACGCGGCGGAGATGATCCATGACGTGGCGGTGGCCATGACGCTGGGGGGCAGGCCCCGGGACATCGCCGCGATCCCCTACCTGCACCCCAGCCTGGCCGAGGCGACGAATTTCTGCGCGGACCGCCTCGCGCGGGAGCTGAAACAGTAGGCGCGACTCGACCCTAGCGGTCAAACCCTCGCCTTTTTAGGAGGAGGTGTGGGGCCGGGGGGCCCTAGCCAGCTTTGCTGGCTGGGGTGAGGCGAACCCTTTTTCGGCACGAAAAAGGGTTCGCCCACTCTTACTCTTATTCTCTTACTGCACCGAGGCCGGGGCGGGCAGGGACTCGGGGGCCACGCCCAGGGCCACCAGGCGCTGGCGGGCCAGTTGGCTCACGGTGAGGTCTTTTTCCTGCTTGGCCAAGGCCAGGTAGACCTCCTGGGCCTGGGATGCCTGGCCA
>JAIUYB010000082.1 GCA_020216625.1 Desulfarculus sp. | reverse complement strand
GGGGCGGTACTGCCGGTTATGCCTCCCAGCTCGGCCAGCAGGGCGTCCAAGTCGTCGGCCTGCGGTCCGCTTTTGGCCGCGGCCTTGGGCGCGTCCTCAACCACATCCACCAGGTCGATAATATCAGCGCCGGGCGGCGGTGCGGTTTTGCCCAAACCGGTCTCCTCTCCCAGGGTTGGCTGGCTGAAAAGTAGCACACCCCAATTATGGTGTCAACCGCTGGGGTAGATTGCAGATTTGGCGTTCCAGCCTCCGCAGCAGGGCCAGGTTTCGGCGGTCGGCCCAGGGCGAATCCTTGGGGGTTTCCATCACCCCGGCCGCCCCGGTCAGGCGGGCATCGGCCAAAAGCTCTCGGAAAAAATCCACCCCCAGCCGGCCTTTTCCCAGATGGGTGTGCTCGTCGCGGCGGCTGCCCCGGGGATGCAGGGTGTCGTTGAGGTGCCACAGCCCCACCCGGCCAAGACCCAGGATCTGGTCAACCCGGTCCAAGAAATGGCGGAAATCGCCCCGACCGGCCAAACGGTAGCCAGCGGCCAGGGCGTGGGCGGTGTCCAGGCAAGCCCCGGTGGCCGACTCCGGCAGGCGCTCCAGGAGCAGGGCCAATTGGCTCAGGGTGCCGCCCAGGTGTCCGCCGCCGCCGGCGGTGTTCTCCAGCCAGACCTGGACCGGGCCCGCGGCCAATTCCAGGGCCCGGCCCACCCCGGCGGCCATCCGCTCCAGACCCCAGTCCAGTGGCATCCTGCCCCGGCTGCCGGGGTGGACCACCACCGCCTTGGCCCCCAAGGCCGCCGCCCGGACCAACTGGTCGGCCAGACCAGCCACCGAGCGTCGCCACATCTCTGGGTCCGGGCTGGCCAGGTTGATCAGATAGGGGGCGTGGACCGTCACCGGGGTCAGGTCGTGCTCCCGGCAGGCCCGGGCGAAGGCCGCCGCCACTCCGGGTTCGAGCGGGCGCTGGGTCCAAGAGCGCGGATTGCCGGCGAATACCTGTAGGCATTCCGTGCCCAGCCGGGCGGCCTGCTCCGCCGCCGCCACCAGACCCTTGGCCACCGGCAGGTGGAAGCCCAGGCGCACCCTAGAACCGCGCCCAGGGCCGGGGCAAGAAGGTCTGCTCGTAGAGGGTCAGGGCGTAGCGGTCGGTCATGCCGGCGACATAGTCGGCCACCGCCCGGGCCCGGTCCCGCGCCTCGGGCAAGGGCCCCACCTGGGCCGAGAAGAACTCGTCATCGGCCATCAGCCGTTCGAACAGCTCGGTTATCACCTTGGAAGCCTTGATGAAGTCCCCGTGCACCTCGAGATTGTCGTAGACCCGCTGATAGAGGAAGTCCCGCAGGGTCCACATGGCCTCCTGCACCTCGGGGCTCATCACCAGGCGTTCGCCGCCGGTGGCCTGGCTCTGGGCCAAGAGGTCGCGGACCATGGTGTCGATCTGGCGGGAGAGGCGCGGGCCCAGCACCCGCCGTACCACCTCGGGCAGGTCGCCCTCGGCGATGACTCCGCCGCGCACCGCGTCGTCGGTGTCGTGGGCGATGTAGGCCATCACGTCGGCCAGGCGCACCAGTTGGCCCTCCAGGCTGACCCCGCTCATCTCCCCGTTTTCCGGCAGGAAGGCCCCCCGGCCCTTGGAGTGGGAGTAGATGCCCAGCCGCACCTCCTCGGTCAGGTTCAGGCCCTGGCCGTCCTTTTCCAACACATCCACCACCCGCAAGGATTGCTCCCAATGGCGAAAGCCGTCGGGCAACAGGCGGTCCAGAACCTTCTCGCCAGCGTGGCCGAAGGGAGTGTGGCCCAGGTCGTGGCCCAGGGCGATGGCCTCGGTCAGGTCCTCGTTCAGGCGCAGGCCCCGGGCCAGGGTGCGGGCGATCTGCGACACCTCCAGGGTGTGGGTGAGACGGGTGCGGTAATGGTCGCCGGTGGGGGCTAAAAAGACTTGGGTCTTGTGCTTGAGCCGGCGGAAGGCCTTGCAGTACAGGATTCGGTCGCGGTCGTGCTGAAAGGCGGGGCGCAGGCTGCATTCCGGCTCCGGACGCAGGCGTCCCCGGCTCTGGGAAGAGCGGGCGGCGTGGGGCGAGAGCCATTCATTCTCGCGCCGCTCCAGCTCCTGGCGCAGACTCATGCCAGACCTCCTTTACAAAAACTTCCCCAGCCTTTAGACTCCCAGCCATGCTCGGAACCAGGATAATACATCGCTACCTGTTTAGGGAGATGCTGGGCCCCTTTTTCGTCAGCCTGGGCGTCTTCACCTTTGTCCTGCTCCTGGCCAAGGTCATGGAGCTCACCGACCTGGTGGTGACCCGGGGAGTGGGCCTGGGGGTGGTGGGCCGTCTCCTGCTATACACCATGCCCTACCTTTTCGTCTTCACCCTGCCCATGGCCACCCTTTTGGGAGTCTTGCTGGCCTTCCTGCGCCTGTCCACCGACAACGAGATCACCGCCCTCAAGGCGGCCGGGGTGGGCCTGATGCAACTGGTGCCGCCGGTGGCCGCCCTGGCCGTGCTGGCCTGGGCCCTGACCAGCGGCCTGGCCATCTGGGCCCTGCCCTGGGGCAACAACCGCTTCGAAAACATGATCTTCACCGTGGCCCAGTCCAAAGCCGACCTGGCCCTGAAGGAGCGGACCTTTTTGGACCACTTTCCGGGCCTGGTGATCTACATCAACCGACTGCCCGGGGCGGGGCAGATGCAGGACGTCTTCATCGTCGACGAACGCGACCCCTCCCGCTCCTACACCGTGGTGGCCAAGCAGGGGCGCATCTATCCGGCGACCGGCAACAAAGTGGTGGTGCGCCTATTTGACGGCACCATCCACGGGGTGGGCGGCAACCTGCGCACCGCCCAAACCGCCCATTTCGAGACCTACGACGTGACCATGGACGCCCCGGGTTATGGCGGGGGCCAGCGCACCAGCAAGCACGAGAAGGAAATGATGCTGGATGAACTGCTGGCGGAGATGGCCAAGGAGCAAAAGGGCAGCAAGCGCTATTATCTGTTGGACATGGAGCTGCAGAAGAAATTCACCCTGCCCTTCTCCTGCCTGGTGATGGCCCTGATCGGCCTGCCCCTGGGCACCCACTCCCGCAGCGGCCGCTCCTGGGGGGTGGCCGTGGCCCTGGTGGTCTTTTTCTCCTATTACCTGATGCTTTCGGCCGCCTGGTCCTTCGGTGTCAGCGGCTCCTATCCCCCCCAGATCGGCATGTGGATGCCCAACCTCATCTTCGGGCTCTTGGGTCTGCTGATGTTCAACCGGGAGCTGAAGGAGGCCCCCATCCCCCTCCTGGACGGCCTGAACAAACTGCCCGCCCTGATCCTACGCCTGCGCTCCAGGCTCATGGCGAGGTAGCCGGTGCGGATCCTGGCCCTGTACATATCGCGGGAATTCCTGCGCTTGATGGGCTTTCTGGTCCTGGGCTTCGTCTCGCTGTACACTATCTTCGATTTCATCGAGAAGGTGGACAACTTCCATGAGGCCCAGGTGCCCACCTCGGCCATGCTCTCCTTCTTCATCCTTCAGATCCCAGAGATCACGGCCCTGATGGTGCCGGTGGCGGTGCTGATGAGCACCGTGCTGACCCTGGGCATGATGGGCAAGCGCAACGAGATCGTGGCCATCAAGTCCAGCGGGATCAGCGTGTTCCGCTTCACCCTGCCCATCCTGCTCCTAAGCCTGTGCATGACCATCTTCGTGGCCATGCTCAACGAGACGGTGATACCCATCACCAAGGCCAAGACCAACTACATCTGGGATGTCCTGGTGGAGAAGCACCCCGGACAGCTCATCCACAAGGAGAAGTTCTGGCTCAAGGGGCAGAACTCCATCTATCGAGTGGGGTTCTACGATCCCGAGAGTCAATCCCTGTCCGACGTGGCCTATTACCGCTTCGACAAGGAGTTCAACCTGGCGGTGCGGGTGGACGCTCGGCGGGCGCGTTTCCTGGGCGGCCGCTGGATCTTCTTTTCCGGGCTCTACCAGGAGCGCCTGCCAGGCGGCGGCTACGCGGCCACGGTTTTCGAGGAAAAAGCGGTGGACCTGCCCGAGCGGCCGGGGGACTTCACCCGTCTGGCCAAGCCCAGCGAGGAGATGAGCCTGAACGAGCTGATTCGCTACGTGAAGAAAATCGAGGAGGAGGGCTACGACTCCCGGCGCTACCGAGTGGACATGCAGGGCAAGGTCAGCTTCCCCTTCGTCTGCCTGATCATGGCCCTGGTGGGCATCCCCTTGTCGCTGATGAAGGAAAAAGGCCAATCCCTGGCCCTGGGCGTGGTGTTGGGCCTGGGAGTGGCCTTGCTCTACTGGGTCAGCTTCTCCTACGTGCGGTCCATCTTCGGCTACAGCGGGGTCTTGCCGCCCTTCGTGGCGGCCTGGCTGCCCAATGGCCTGTTTGGCCTGTTGGGTCTGGGGCTGTTCACCACCATCCGCCAGTAGTCCGCCGCATCGGCCCCGAAAAGCGACGCGCCCCGGCTTTTGGCCGAGGCGCGCCGTGGTTTTCGACCCGGCCGCCGGGCGGCTGCCGGGGCTCAGGCCTTCTGGGGCACGCTGGTCTCCAGGGCCATCTTGATCTTGTTCTTCAACTCGGTCAGATCGAAGGACTTGATGACGTAGAAGTCCGCCGCGATGGACTTCATGTCCTCCTTGAAGGTGTCGTAGGCGGTGCAGAGTATGACCGGCAGGTCATAATACTTGTTGCGGATGTCCTGCAACAGGTCCAGACCGTTGTAATCCACCATCTTGATGTCCAGGATCACCAGGTCGGGCTTTTCGGCGGCGATGCGGTCCAGCAACTGAAAGCCGCTGTCGGCGGTCACCACTTCATATCCCTCGTCGGTCAGCTCCTCGGAGTAGAGGAAGCGGATGTGCTCTTCGTCGTCCACGATCAGGATCTTGGCCATGACTGCACCTCGGTTGATCCTCAGGCCCCCCAGCGGTCCAGGAGGTAGGGCTTGGTCTCCTCGAAGACCATGCATTCGTTTTCGATGAACTCCTCGGCTTGTTGGACGCTCATGCGAGCGGTTTTGCGCACGTATGACAGCGTCTTGCCAAAGTACAACGGGATGAGGGACATCAGAAGCTGCTGGCGATCGACACTCTGGTTCTTGTAGGCCACCGCGAACTCGTAGAGCGTCTTGGCCCAGAGCTGGGTGGGAAAGTCGAACTGCTCCGGGGGCAAGCCGCCGATCTCGCCGATCTTCTTATTCAGGTCCTCGGGCAGGATCTGGCCCCAGAGGCCCTGCCATTGCTGGAAGCCCTCGCGGAAATTGGCCGCCAGCTTGTCCTCGCTGACCTTGACCGGCGGCGGCATCTCGACCTCGCCCAGGCCGAAGCCGTAGATGCTGGTGGGGCGCGACCACTTGACCCGCATCCAATAGCCGGTGGTCTGGGTCATCAGGTCGAAGATGGTGCCTACCACCTGGCTGAACATCGGCCCCAGGTCCGCGCCAGGATCCTTGGGCTTGTGGATTTTGGGCCGGCCCATGTAGGCTTGACAAATGGGCACGTTGTTGTTCATGGCCAGGGTGGTCATCCAGACGTCGATGCCGAAATTACGCACCGCCTCGGTCCAGGTGGGGCTGGCCAAAAAGACCCGGGCCATCTCGCCGGAAAACCCGAAATCCCCGCCGATGGGCTGGCGCACCCGCCGGCCATAAAGGGCTCGGGTCAGGGGGTAGGCGATGGAGTTGGTGATGGTGCCGTCATATTTATGGCGTACGTAGAGCGGCGCCACGTAGCCGAAGTCGTTGAACAAGGGCTCGCCCAGGTGTTTGATCCACTGCGGAGTGATGGACTTGAGGTCGGCGTCCACCACCACCACGGCCTTGGCCTTCAATTGCAGGACCTTGTGGAACAGGGCGTGAAAGTTGTTGCCCTTGCCCCTCACTCCGGCCGGGGTGGACAGGTAGATCCGCGGTAGACCCTCGGTGTCGGCGGCGAAAAACGCTTCCTTCGTCCCGTCGTCGGAGTTGTTGTCACAATTGATCAGCAAGCACTTGCGGTCGGGAAAGTAACGTCGGAGACCGAGGGCCGCCTGGGTGGTGGGATAGCCGATGAGCTTGGCCTCCCGGTAGGATGGGATGGCCACCACCATTTCGGCCTCGGTGATGTTGGAGGGGTTTTCCTCCAGGTAGTCCTGGACCATGCGGGTCTCCTTGCCGCAGCCATGGGGCTCGGTTTATAGCGGATACATGTTTAGCAATACTGCATTGCCTCGGCAAAGTCAAACCCTTGGCGGCATGGCTTGACAGGGGCCGGCGATGGGTGCACATTGAGATCGTCAGTCTTTTATGGAGGATAGCCTGAGTGAAACTTGAGTGGCTGCCCCAGGGCTCCCCGGCCTCGCTGCCCGGTTTTCGGGTGGGTCACGCCGTGCGCGAGGACGCGCCCACCGGCTGCAGCGTGGTGCTTTGCCCGCCGGGGGTGGTGGGCGGGGTGGAGGCCCGGGGCTCGGCCACCGGCACCCGGGGCCTGGACGGGCTCCTGCCCGGCCATATGGTCGATCAGGTGCACGCGGTGGTCTTCACCGGAGGGTCCTCCTTTGGCTTGGCCGCCTGCCAGGGGGTCCAGGACCACCTGGAGGCGCAGGGGGTGGGTCTGGCGGCCGGCCCCTTCCGGGTGCCGGTGACCCCGGGAGCGGTGATCTTCGACCTGCCCTTGAGCCTTGGTCGGGGCCGCCCGGACGCCGCCCTGGGCCGCGCCGCCTGCCTGGCCGCCAGCGACGGCCCCATGCCCCGGGGCAACGTCGGCGCCGGAGCCGGGGCCACGGTGGGAAAGCTCTACGGCCCCCTCCAGGCCATGAAGGGCGGCCTGGGCGGGGCGGGGTTGCGTCTGGGCGAGCTTTACGTGGCGGCCTTGGCGGTGGTCAACGCCTTTGGCGACGTGCTGGCCCCGGATGGCACGATTCTGGCCGGGGCCCGCCGCGCCCCGGACAGCCTGGAACTGGTTGACACCGCGGCCTGGTTCATGGCCGGCAATCGGCGGGAAAACTTCCAGCCGCCCAGCAACACCACCCTGGGCCTGGTGGCCACCAACGCCCGCCTGGACAAACTGGCCGCCTGCAAGCTGGCCGCCCTGGCCCACCATGGCCTGGTGCGGTGTATCCGGCCGGTGCATTCGGTCTTTGATGGCGACCTGGTGGTGACCTTGGCCAGCGGCCAGGTGGAGGCCGACCTCACTGGCCTGGGTCTGTTGGCGGCCGAGACCCTGCGGCGGGCGGTGCTGGACGCGGTCTGGTCCGCCCGGGGCCTACCCGGTCTGCCGGCGGCCCGCGATCTGGCCCCGGATCGCAAGCCTCCCGTGAACCTTTTTTCTGACGGAGTACCGCCATGCACCTGATTCGGGGCCTCCTGTCCTGTCTTCTTTTTCTAGCGATGTTGGCCGCCTGCCCGGCCAGGGCCCAATCATCTCCCGCCTGGGAAACCGGCTTTGACTTCTTTTTCCACCAAAGCATCGACATCGACCGCCGCGACCTGCGCGGAGCGGGCCTGCTCTGCCATTGGGATCGCCCCCTGTGGACCGGCCGCTGGTACCGCCTGGACCTGCGCCTTGAATTCTCGGCCGGCGGCATGAACAACTACGCCGATGGCTTGGAATTGGGTTTGGTCCCGGGCCTGCGGACCTATTTCTACCCCGGCGGCTCCTGGCAGCCCTTCCTGGAGGCCGGCGTCGGCCCCAGCTACAACACCATGGACATCCCGGAACTGGGCACGGGCTTCAATTTCCTGTCCTATGGGGGGCTGGGTCTGCGCCTGCGGCTCACCGCCGCCACCGGGCTGGAGATTGGCTATCGCCTGCGCCATGTCAGCAACGCCGGGCTGGACGACCACAACCACGGCGTGACCAGCCACCAGTGCCAGGCCGGCCTGGCCTGGGAGTTTTAGGCCCAGGGGAC
>JAIUYB010000081.1 GCA_020216625.1 Desulfarculus sp. | reverse complement strand
TGTAACACAATGCAACGTGGTCTTGCGGCCGATACCCGGACCAACTCCGCGTTATGTCAGGGCTATGGCCAAGGCGGCGGATTTGGCACGTAACTTTCATCACAACCGAGCGAGGGAGTTCCGTTGGCGCAAATGCACAAGATTCGCATCCGATTGCTATTGGGCTTCGGCGCCGCTTTTCTGGCCATGGCCGTTTTTTGGGTGCTCAGCTACCGCTACCTGACCCAGATCGAGGAGCGGCTGCTGTTCCTCAGCCGGGCCGATGAGTTGCTGAACACGGCGCTGGAGGTCCGGCGCTACGAGAAGAACTACTTCCTCTATCGCCACGAGGAGGACTTCATCCAAGCCCTGGAGTACCTCAACCGGTTGCCACCCCTGTTGGAGGCCAATGCCAGGCGTCTGCGCGCCAGCTTGGGGGCCCAGGCGGTGGCCGAGCTGGGTGGGTTGGTGGACCAATACCGGGCCGCCTTCGGCGTGGTGCACGACCTCCGCCTGCCCACCGCCGCCGGCCTGGCCGCGACCGAGGACGCCCCGGCGGTGGCTGAGCTGCGCAAGGCGGGCAAGCGGATGATCGACCTGGCCGAGCAGTTGGCCGGCGACGAGCGGTCGGCGGTCCAGGCCATGTTGCGGGAGTACCGCCCCCTGCTGCTGGCCTTCATCATCGGGCTGACCGTCCTGGCCGGCGGGGCGGTGTGGCTTTTGATCTTCCGCCTGGTGCGCCCGCTGCACACCATCGAGAAGGCCACCCAGGTGGTGGCCACCGGCGAATTCCAGCCCATCCCCTGGCCCGAAAGCCGCGACGAGATCGGCTCCCTGGTCCGGGCCTTCAACCGGATGGTGGTGGAGATCCGCCGTCACAGCGAGCAGATGATCCAGAACGAGAAGCTGACCAGCCTGGGCACCCTGACCAGCGGCGTGGCCCACGAACTCAACAACCCGCTCAACAACATCAGCACCTCCTGCCAGATCCTCCTGGAGGAGATGACCGACGAGGCCTCGCCCTATCATCGCGAGCTGCTGGCGGCCATCGACGGCCAGGTCAGCAAGGCCCGGGACATCGTGGGCTCGCTGCTGGAGTTCGCCCGCCAACGGGAGTTCGAGCTTCGGCCCGAGAACCTGAAAGGCGCGGTGGAGGAGGCCTTGCGCCTGCTCAAGGGCGAGCTGCCCGAGGAGGTTACGGTGCGCCTGGAGGTGCCGGAGGCCATCGCGGTGGCGGCGGACAAGAACCACTTGGTGCAGGCCCTGCTGAACCTGATCCAGAACGCGCTCCAGGCCATGGACGGCCCAGGCGAGTTGCGCCTGGCGGCGGGTGTGGAAAACGGCCTGGCGGTGCTGGAGGTGAGCGACACCGGCTGCGGCATCGTCCCGGAGGTCATGCCCCGGATCTTCGATCCCTTCTTCTCCACCAAGGAGGTGGGGCGCGGCACCGGCCTGGGGCTTTCCATCGTCTACGGCATCGTCGAGCGCCATGGCGGGCGGATCGAGGTGGAAAGCGCTCCCGGGCGGGGCAGCACCTTCCGCCTGCGCCTGCCCCTGGCCGGCGGGGAGGCGTGAGGCCATGAAACCCCGCATCCTGATCGTGGAAGACGACGCCGTGGCCCGCCGCAACCTGGAGCACGTCCTGGCCAAGAACCAGGAGTATGACATCGACCAGGCCGACGGCGGCGAGCAGGCCCTGAACTTCCTGGGCCGCCGCCACTATGATCTAGTGCTCACCGACCTGCGCATGGACAAGGTCAGCGGCATGGACGTTTTGGCCGAGGTCCGCGCCCGCCACCCCGACACCGAGGTGATAATGCTCACCGCCTACGCGGCGGTGGACTCGGCCATCGAGGCCATGAAGCTGGGAGCCTTCCACTACATCGCCAAGCCCTACAAGATCGACGAGGTGCGGGCCCAGGTGGCCCACGCCCTGGAGAAGACCCGGCTCCGGCAACAGGTGCGCGACCTCAAGCGCCAGGTGCGCTCCGGCCACAACCTGGAGTTCATCGTGGGCAAGAGCGCGCCCATGCAGGACCTGGTGCGCCTGGTGCGCCAGGTGGCCCCCACCGACGCCGGGGTGCTGATCATTGGCGAGACCGGCACCGGCAAGGAGCTGGTGGCCCGGGGGCTGCACTACGCCAGCAACCGCTCCGAGGGCCGTTTCGTGGCCTTCAACTGCGGCGCCCTGACCGAGGATCTCTTGGCCAGCGAGCTTTTCGGCCACGAAAAGGGCTCCTTCACCGGCGCGGTGGCCACCAAGCGCGGCCTGTTCGAGGCCGCCGACGGCGGCACCGTCTTCCTGGACGAGATCGGCGACACCCCGCCGGCGATGCAGGTCAAGCTCTTGCGCATCATCCAGGAGAAGGTCCTGATCCGGGTGGGCGGCACCGAGCCCATCCCGGTGGACGTGCGCGTCGTGGCCGCCACCCACCAGGATTTGAAGGCCCTGGTGGAGTCGGGACGCTTCCGCTCCGATCTCTACTACCGGCTCAACGTGGTGACTCTCAAGGTGCCTCCCCTGCGTGAGCACAAGGCCGACATCCCGCTCTTGGCCCATCATTTCCTGGCCAAATACGCCGAGCGCCACGCCAAGCCGGTCAAGGGCATCGACGCGGAGATGATGGCCGCCTTGAAGGCCTACGACTACCCCGGCAACGTGCGGGAGCTGGAGAACCTCATCGAGCGGGCGGTGACCCTGAGCGCCGGGGAGGTGCTGGGATCCCGCGATCTGCCCGACGAGGTGCTGGCGGTGGGAGACCAGCCACCGGCCCTGACCGAGGGCGGACTCACCACCCTGGAAGAACGCGAGAAGGAATACATCCTCTGGGTCCTCCAGAAGATGGGCGGAAACAAGAGCCAGGCGGCCGAGATCCTGGGCATCGACCGGGTCAGCCTCTGGCGCAAGCTGAAGCGATATGGAGTGGAGGAATAGGCGGCCCGGGCCACTTTGAGCCGGGCCGCGCGGGAAAGGAACCATGATCACCAGAATTCTACCCTTCCTAGGCTGGTTCAAGGGCTACGACCTGGCTCGCTTGCGGGCCGATGCCGTGGCCGGGCTCACCGTGGCCCTGGTGTTGATTCCCCAATCCATGGCCTATGCCCAATTGGCGGGCCTGCCGGCCTACTACGGGCTCTACGCGGCCTTCCTGCCCCCCATGCTGGCGGCCATGTTCGGCTCCAGCATGCAGCTGGCCACCGGCCCGGTGGCGGTGGTCTCCCTGATGACCAACGCCAGCCTGGCGCCCCTGGCCACCCAGGGCAGCGAGGCCTACGTGGCCTACGCCATCCTGCTGGCCCTGATCGTGGGCCTGTTCCAACTGGCCCTGGGGCTTTTGCGCCTGGGCCTGGTGGTGAACTTCCTCTCCCACCCGGTGGTGGGCGGGTTCACCAACGCCGCGGCCATCATCATCGCCACCAGCCAGCTCGAGAAGATGTTCGGCGTCTACGTGGACACCGCCGAGCACCACTACGAGACCATCTGGCGGGTGATCCAGGCGGCGATGGACTACACCCACTGGCCATCGCTGGTCATGGGCGTGGCCGCCTTCGCCGTGATGGCCGGCCTGAAGCGGCTCAACCCCCGCCTGCCCTACGTGCTGGTGGCGGTGGCGGCCAGCATCCTGGTGGCCTGGGCCACCGGGTTCGAGCACAACGCCAAGGTGGACATCGCGGCCATCCAATCCCCGCGGGTGAGGGAATTGGTCGAGCGATTCAACGCCGCCAACCGGCGGGTGGACGAACTGGCCGAGACGCGGGTGCGGTTGACCCAGGCCGAGGCCCAGGCGGTCAAGGACAGCGGCGAGCGTTCCCTGGCGGTGCTCCAGATCCAGCACGATCAGGCCGCCACCCTGATGCAGGTGGACGAGGAGAAAAAGAAGGCCCGCCAGGCCCGACGCGAGCTGCGCGGCATCCTCCTGGACGGCGTTCCCGAACCCGATGGTGGGCTGAGCTTTTACGAACGGGGTCAAACCCCGGCCGGGGCCCTGACCGACGGCCGCACCTGGCGGCTGAAGGTGGGCAACAGCGCCCTGAAGCCCAACGCCCTGACCCTGATGGGCGGCGGGGCGGTGGTGGGCGAGGTGCCCCCGGGCCTGCCCTCCTTCTCCATCCCCAAGCTGGAGATGGGCGCCATGCTCCAGCTCTTTCCCTACGCGGCCATCATCTCGCTTTTGGGCTTCATGGAGGCCATCAGCATCGCCAAGGCCATGGCCGCCAAGACCGGCCAGCGCCTGGACCCCAACCAGGAGCTGATCGGCCAGGGCGTGGCCAACATTCTGGGCTCCTTCGCCAAGAGCTACCCGGCCAGCGGATCGTTCTCGCGCTCGGCGGTCAACCTCCAGGCCGGGGCGGTCAGCGGCATGTCCTCGGTCTTCACCAGCCTGATGGTGGTGGTGCTGCTGTTGTTCTTCACGCCGCTGCTCTACAACCTGCCCCAGGCGGTGCTGGCGGCGGTGATCATGATGGCGGTGGTGGGACTGATCAACGTCAGCGGCTTTGTCCACGCCTTCAAGGCCCAGTGGTACGACGGCGCCATCTCGGTGATCAGCTTCCTGGCCACCCTGGCCTTCGCGCCCCACCTGGACAAGGGCATCATGATCGGGGTAGTTTTGTCCCTGGGCGTCTATCTCTACAAGAGCATGCGGCCCAAGGTGGCGGCCCTGGCCCTGCACCCGGATTGCTCCCTGCGCGACGCCGAGCACTTCGGCCTGCGCCAGTGCAAGCACATCGCGGTGGTGCGTTTCGATGGCCCGTTGTTCTTCGCCAACGCCAGCTTTTTGGAGGACAAGATCGCCGAGCGGATCCAGAGCATGCCCCAGTTGAGGCATATCTTGATCGTGGCCAACGGCATCAACGACCTGGACGCCTCGGGCGAGGAGACGCTTTCCCTGCTGGTGGACCGGGTGCGTAGCGCCGGGTACAAGATCAGCTTCTCCGGGGTCAAGGAGAACGTGCTGGAGGCCATGCAGCGCACCCACTTGCTGGCCAAGATCGGACCCGAGAATGTCTACCCGCTGGTCTCCAGCGCGGTGGCGGCCATCCACGCCGACGCCCATCGCGGCTCGGACGAGAAGGACTGCCCGCTACTGACCGTGTGTCCGCTGGAGGCTTACCGCGAGAACCAGGAGAGGAGCTGACCATGCCGGTGGTGACGATTACCAGCGGGGCTTTCTGCGCCGCCGACCAGGTGGCGCCGGCGGTGGCCCGCGAGCTGGGCTGCCAAATGCTGGACGACGCGGCCCTGATCAAGCGGGTGGCGGTCGACGCCCCCATGAACGAGGCCAAGCTGCGCCGGGCGCTGAGTGACAAACCCGGGGTGTTCAATAACTTCTCCCGCGAGAAGGAGCGCGGTCTGGCCTGGCTCAAGCTGGGCCTGGCAAAGCTTCTGGGCGAGGATGACGCGGTCTTGCTGGGGCTTTCCGGCATGCTGGCTCCGGCTGGGGTCGGCCACCTGCTGCGGGTCTGCCTCATCGCCGAAACCCGCTGGCGGGCCAAGGCCGCCGCCGGGGCCCTGAAAGTTGACGAGAAGGAGGCCCTGAACCGCCTGCGCCGGGAGGACGAGCCGGCCTTCCTCCTGGCCGAGCACCTGCGCCGGGGCGACCCCTGGTCCGGCGATCACTACGACATCCTGATCCCTCTGGACAAGACCCCCCCCGAGCAGGCGGTCCAGTTGATCCTGGAGCACGCCCGCGGCCGGCAGCTGCGCACCACCCCCGACTCCCTGGCCGCGGCCGCCGACCTGGCCACCGCCGCCCGGGTGGAGCTGGCGCTTCTGGACAAGGGCCATAACCCCCGCGACCTGTCGGTGGAGGTGCGGGGCGGGGCGGCGCGCATCGCCATCAACAAGAAGGTGATGATGCTCAGCCGCCTGGAGGATGATCTCAAGCGTTTAGTCATGGGCGTCGATGGCGTCAAGTCGGTGGCCGTGGAGGTGGGGCCGGGCTATTATCAGGCCGATGTCTATCTCAAGACCGATTTCGAGCTGCCCAGCAAGGTGCTGCTGGTGGACGACGAGCGCGAGTTCGTGCAGACGCTCTCCGAGCGTCTGCTGATGCGCGAGATCGGCTCTGCGGTGGTTTACGACGGCCAGGAGGCCTTGAGCCTGGTGGCCGAGGACGAGCCGGAGGTGGTGGTGCTGGACCTGAAGATGCCCGGCATCGACGGCATCGAGGTCCTGCGCCGCTTGAAGCGCGACCACCCGGCGGTGGAGGTGATCATCCTCACCGGCCACGGCTCGGCCAAGGACCGCCAGACCTGCCTGGAGCTGGGGGCCTTCGCCTACCTGGAGAAGCCGGTGGACATAGACGAACTGTCGGCGACCATGCGCGCGGCCAACGAGAAGCTCCAGGGCCGGCGCGCCTAGGCGCGGATGGGAGCGGCCGTCATGGGCCTGTGGCAGAAGATCAAGCCGCCCTTCTGGGACCGCCAGGGCGACCCCGGCACCCAGGGGCTCAACTACCGCCGCCTGTGGAAGAGCACCTTCGGCGCGGCGGTGGCGGTGTCGGTGGTTCCGCTCCTGCTCATGACGGCCATTACCTTCTACCAGTTCGAGCAGCAGTACCGCCTGCAACTGGGCGACATTGTCGGCCAGGTCCACCGCCTGATCAGCAACACCCGACTGCAACTGGGGTTCTTCCTGCAGGAGCGCCAGGCGGCCCTGTCCTACATCGTGCTGGAAAACAGCTTCGATGAGTTGGGCGACGCCGCCAAGCTGGGCCAGATATTCTTCAACCTCAAGAAGTCCTTCGGCGGGTTCATCGACATCGGCCTGATCGACTCCCAGGGAGTGCAGCGGGCCTACGTGGGGCCCTACGCCCTGGAGGGCCACGTCTACAAGGAAGAAGACTGGTACAAGGAGGTGGCGCTGAGGGGAGCCTATGTCAGCGAGGTTTTCCTGGGCCACCGCCAGGTGCCGCACTTCGTCATCGCGGTCAAGCACGAGCTGCCCGACGGCCGTTTCTACGTGCTGCGCGCCACCATCAACACCGCCCGCATCAACGACATCGTGGCGGCCATGAACATCCAGCCTTCCAGCGACGCCTTCATCGTCAATCGCGAGGGGGTGCTGCAAACCAGTTCCCGTCTCTACGGCCAGGTGCTGGAGAAGATGCGCCTGCCGCTGACGCCGGTCTATCACCAGACCGACGTGGTCCAGGTTCCGGGCGACGGCGGCCAGCCCCTGGTGGTGGGCTTCGCCCGGGTGGAGGGGGCTCCCTTTGTCCTGACCCTGGTCAAGCGAACCGACATCCTTTTGGAAAAGTGGAGCTTCCTGCGGCTTAACGTGTTGTTTCTGGCCCTGGCCAGTGTGCTGGCCATCCTGGTGGTCAGCTTCAAGGGCACCACCAGCCTGGTCACCCGGCTCTACCAGGCCGACCAGAAACGAGTGGCGGTCTTGCACGAGATCGAATACACCAGCAAGCTGGCCTCCATCGGCCGGCTGGCGGCCGGAGTGGCGCACGAGATCAACAACCCCATCGCCATCATCAACGAGAAGGCGGGCCTGCTCAAGGACATCATCACCAGCCGGACCGACGACCCCCAGCGGGACAAGTTCCTCAACGTCATCGACTCCATCCTGGCTTCGGTGAAAAGGGTCAGCGCCATCACCCACCGTCTGTTGGGCTTCGCTCGCCACCTGGACGTGAGCTTCGAGGTCATCCAGCTTGACAAGCTAGTGCGCGAGGTGCTGGACTTCCTGGGCAAGGAGGCCGAGCACCGCAACATCGACATCACGGTGCGCATGGACGACAACGTGCCGCCCATCGAGAGCGACCGGGGCCAGTTGCAGCAGGTTTTCCTGAACATCATCAACAATTCCTTGGCCGCGGTCAGCGAAGGCGGGGAGATCAACATCGCGGTGGCCCAATCTGGGCCGGACAAGGTGGCGGTGAGCATCTCCGACAACGGGGTGGGCATCCCCAACGCCAACCTC
>JAIUYB010000080.1 GCA_020216625.1 Desulfarculus sp. | reverse complement strand
GAGTTCATGGGGGTGCTGTGCAGTCACCTCAGTTGGGCCTGGGCCCGGGAGGTGCGCGGCTCTCTGCTGCGACCCGAGGAGCAACGCGCCAACATTTCGATTTACATCCTGGGGCAGGGAGGCGCGGTCCTGCTGGGACCGGAGCCTGACCAGGCCGTCTGGACTCCAGAATTGCTGGAGCGCTTGCGCCAGGCGGCGAAACCAGACCAACCCCACCAATTCCTCGCCTACCAGGATACTACCGGGGTGGAGCACCTGGCCGGGGTGGCCCTTTGCACCGGCCACCGCGACTATCCCGGCCTGGGCTGGTTGGTGGTGGTGCGCCAGCCCCTGGACCAGGCCCTGGCCCCGGTGGATGTCCTGCGGCGGCAGATCCTGGCCGCCGCCATCCTGATGAGCCTGTTGATGGCCTCCGGAGCCTGGCTCCTGGCCGGACGCATCAGCCATCCCATGAGCCGATTGGCCCGGGCCGCCGACCTGGCCAGCCAGGGCCAGGCTTTGACCCCGGCGGACCTGCCGCCGGAGGGGATGGACGAGGTCGGCGTTCTCTCCCGGGCCCTGGACAACCTGGTGCGCAGTCAGAAGACCCAGCATCGGCGTCTGGAGGAGCTTAACCAACAGCTCAGCCATGAGCTGGGCGAGCGTCGCCAGGCCGAGGCCCAGCTCCAGGAGCATCGCGCACGCCTGGAGGCGCTGGTGCGCCAACGGACCGCGGCTCAGGAGCAGGCCCTGGACCAGCTCAAGCGCGAGATGGCAGAACGCCAGCGGACCGACGGCATCCTGCACCAACGCTCTGTCAGACGCGCGCGGCTCACCGAGCTGGGCGCCTTTCTGCACCAGGACCTGGATCTGGAGGTCAAGCTCCAGGTCTGCTGCGACCGCCTGGTCGACACCCTGGACCTGGGCGCGGTCTCCATCTGGCTCACCGCGGCGCGTCCATCCCAAGCTGATGAAGTCTCGGAGGATTTCCCGAACCATGAGCGGGTGCTGCGGCGCTGGGGCCGGGGAGGGCAATGGCCCGCCGCCCCGGAAGAGGTGGTCCTGGCCCCAGAAACCACGGTGCAGGAGGCCGCCCGTGACCTGCTCGCCGGGGCGGAAGGTGAAATCTACCGTCTGGCCACCGCCCAGCAGACCCTGGGGGTGGTCTTGGTCCGGCCCGCGCTGGCGGATCCGGATCAGATCAGCCTGATGCAATACCTGACCCAGATCCTAAGCTACTTGATCAACACCGAACAGTTGCAGTCCACCCTGCACCAGGCCAAGCAGGCCCTGGCCGAAGCCCTGGACGAGGCCAGCGCCATGGCGGCCATGGCCCAGCTGGACAGCGGCAAACTGCGCGCCATGATCGAGGGCATGGACGAAGGCGTGGTGATGGCCGACGCCAACGGCCTGATCATGGAGATCAACTCCTGGTGCCTGCGCCTGTTCGATACCCCCATCGCCAACCCAGTGGGCCAATCCTATCGCCAGGTGGTGCCCGCGGACTGGGTGGCTCCGGTGGATGAAATCCTGACCTATCAACGCAACGCCGCCGGGGCCACCTCCATCGCCCCCCTGGAGTTGACCAGGGAAGGTCAGCACTTCTCGCTGCGGGTCCAGCCCCTGTTCTTCCAGGAACGCTACCAGGGCTTCATCCTCAATCTGCACGACATCACCAACCTGGTGCGCGCCCGCCAACAGGCCGAAGCCGCCAGCCAGGCCAAGGGCCAGTTCCTGGCCAACATGAGCCACGAGATCCGCACTCCCATGAACGCCATCCTGGGCATGACCGCCTTGGCCCTGGAGACCGAGCTGAACCCGGAGCAGCGGGAATACATCGAGTCGGTGCAATCCGCCGCCGAATCGCTGCTGGGCCTGATCAACGACATTCTGGACCTGTCCAAGATCGAGGCCGGGGCCCTGGAGCTGGAACGCCTGGACTTCGAGGTCCGCCCCCTTTTGGAATCGGTGGTGGAGACCTTGGCTTACCGGGCCCACCAAAAGGGCCTGGAATTGGTTCTGCGCCTGGACCCGGCCCTGCCCCCCCGCCTGGTGGGCGATCCCCTGCGCTTGCGCCAGGTGATGCTTAACCTGTTGGGCAACGCCTTGAAATTCACCCACCACGGCCAGGTGGTGGCCGAGCTGTCGTTGCTGGAGCAAGATCAGAACCAGGTGGTGGTCCAGGGCAAGGTCAGCGACACCGGCATCGGCATACCCGCCGATCGGCTGGAGCGCATCTTCGACAGCTTCACCCAGGCCGACGGCTCCACCACCCGGCGCTACGGCGGCACCGGCCTTGGCACCCACATCGCCAAACAATTGGTGGAGCTGATGGGCGGCCGCATCTGGGTGGATAGCCAGTTGGGCCAGGGCAGCGTCTTTACGTTCACCGCCCGTTTGGGCCTGGGACGCCCGTCCGACCGGACCGCTTCCGACGCGCCGCCCTCCCTGGCCGGACACCTGGCCCTGGTGGTGGAGGACAACCCCATCACCCGCCAGGTGCTGGTGGAACTGGCCACCGCCATGGGTTTGGAAACCAGGCAGGCCGAGGACGCCTCCGAGGCCCTGCGCCAGCTCCGGCTGGCCCGGGAAAGCGGCCGCCCCTGCGACCTGCTGATTCAAGACGGCCGCCTGCCGGGCCTGGACGGCCTGGAGCTTTTGGGCCAGATCCGCGCCCAACCCGGCGAGGCCGCGTTGCCGGTCATCTTCCTGGTTTCCAACCACAGCCTGGCCGAACGCAACCGGGCGTCCCTCCTGGGCCCCTGCGCGGTGCTGCCCAAGCCGGTGCGTCTGGCCCGCCTCTGGACCGCCGCCGCCAAGCTGTTGCAGGTCCAGCCAGCGTCCACCAGCGAACCCTTGCCCGTCTGTCCTCCCTCGCGGGAGGCTCCCTTGCGGGTGCTGCTGGCCGAGGACAGCCAGTTGAACCAGAAGCTGGTCTCGTCCTTGCTGACCAGCCGCGGTTGCCAGGTGGAGGTGGCCACCGACGGTATCCAGGCGGTGGAGGCCTGGCGGCGAGGAGCTTGGGACCTGATCTTGATGGACGTGATGATGCCGAGCCTGGATGGCCGCAGCGCCGCCAGGCGCATCCGCGAGGAAGAGAAAAAGCGCGGTCTGCCCCGGACGCCCATCGTGGCGGTCACCGCCCAGGCCCTGGCCGGCGACCGCGAGGCCTGCCTGGCCGCCGGCATGGACGATTACCTGGTCAAGCCCTTCCAGCCCCGGGAACTGTTCGCCATGCTGGAGAAAATCTCCTCCCAGGCCCGACCGTGCAGCCCGCCGGCCGAGGATGACCCCGCCCAACCCGCCGGCCCCGGCGAGACCCTGCCGCGCGAACTGCCCCCGGAGCTGGTGCAGGTGTTTTTAGATGAATATCCGCGGCAATTGCAGGCCATCGGCGAGGCCCTGGCCGCCGCCGACCCCGCCGCCCTGGCCCTGCACGCCCATTCGCTGAAAGGCTCGCTGGGCTATTTCGACCAGGGTGAATTGTGGGAAGCGGCGCGCGCCCTGGAGATGCTGGGTAGGACCGGCGACCTCTCCAACGCACCCGAGGCCCTGTCGCGTCTGCGCTCGCTGTTGGCCCCCCTGGCCCAACGCCTGAACCGGGGACTGGAGCAGGACCCGACCTGGAAGGCGGTGACCACCCTGGACCAGGCTTGAGGCCGCCGGCCACCCTGGCGGCTAGGGTTCCAGGGCCGAGGCGGGGACAAGATTCACCAAAGCGGTCAGGCGGCTGACTGGCTCCGAGCCTTCGGGAACCAAACCGCGCTGCTGGCGGCCGGGCCAAAGGTCGCTGATAACCACCCTCCCCACCACCCAACGCCCTTCCCGGCCCTGGCCATCCAGGCTGCGCAGGCCCCAGAGGGCGTGCATCACCACAACCCGGCCCTCCCACTGACCCAGGTAGAGCATGATGTGACCCGGCAGGTAGAGCAGGCTGAGCCCGGGCCGGCCCTGTCGCAGAATCAGGGCCTCCTTCTCCTCGGCCGAAAGCCCCATCAACTCCAGGCGGTCGCCCCCGGCCTCGGCCTGTTGGCGGGAGTTGCGCGGTAACCAGAGACCAAAGGGCAAAAAAAGATCGCGCACCAGGGCCGAACAGTCCCGCCCGCCAAAGCTGCCGCCCCAGCCATAGGCCTGGCCCAGCAGGGGCGCGGCCAGCTTGGCCAGGGCCGAAGGCGTCAGTTCCAGGGGCAGGGGCGCGGCCTGGTCCGGGGCCAGGCGCGCGACCACGCTTCCGGCCTGGCCAGCACAGGCCCGGGGGGCCAGCACCGACAAACCGTCCTGGTCCTGACCGGCCAAGGGCAGCAGCGCGCCCAGGTCGACCTGGCAAACGAAACGGCCCTGGTCGTCACGCAGCCCCACCCCGTCGCGCCGGATGGCGGCCAGGGGAGCGTCACACCAGCGCCGCATCAGCTCAGCGTCAACCCGGGCAACCTTCTCCGCCGCCAACCAATGCGAACCGATGGGGGTGTCACAGAACAGCCAGGCTCCATCCCGGCTGGCGTGGCAGACCCAGACCGGAGAGCCGGGGGGCAGCGTAGACTCCTGGAGCCGGTCGAAGGCCAGGCCCTCGCCAGCGTGGCCAAAACCCTGGAGCTGCGGCCGGCGGGTGGGCAGGGAACGCAGATCGCCGGCGTGCAGGGTCAGGCCGGGCCAGCCGGCGTTGGGATAACCGTCCGGATCGGCCAGTGCCCACAGGCGCTCGCCCCACTCCGGGCCCTGGGGCAGGGTGTTCTCGCCATAGCCTTTCCGGGTGGTCAGGCCGCGCACGGTCGCCCGGAATTCGGCGGCCGAGAGCAGGGGCCCATTCTGGCGCCAGGGGGCGAAATGGGCCTGGCGCAGCTCGGCCACCCGCCGGGCCTGGTAGTCCGGGTCCATGCGCCAGCCAGCCCCGGCCAGATAGATGGCCGGGTCCTGGGGCAGGCCTTGGAACTCGTGTAGGGAAGGCGCCGTTTGGTCGGGTGGGGCCGGAGGCGGCGCGGGGGCGTGGCAGGCGAATGGCAGGCAGACCAAGAGGCCGGCCAGGAACGCGGCCGGCCAGGTCCACCGGAAGTTCATGGTTGGGCGGCCAGGGCCAGGGCTTGGGCCAGGTCCAGGCTGCCCTCGTAGATGGCCCGCCCGGTGATGCACCCCGCCAACCCCAAGGGGACCAGGGTCTTGAGGCGGCGGATGTCCTGGAGATCGTGCACCCCGCCGGCGGCGATCACCGGACGGCTCACCGCCCGGCACAGGCGCTCGGTGGAGTCCAGGTTGACCCCGCTGTGCATGCCGTCGCGGGCGATGTCGGTGAAGACCAGGGCCGCCACTCCGGGCTGGTCGAAGCGCCGGGCCAGGTCCAGGTAATCCGTGGCGCTGGTCTCGGTCCAGCCGGCCACCGCCACCTTGCCCTCGCGGGCGTCGATGCCCACCACCACCCGGCCAGGGTGCTCCCGGGCCATGGCCAGCACCAACTCCGGCTGACGGGCGGCCAGGGTGCCCAGGATCACCCGGTCCACCCCCAGGGCCAGGGTGGCGGCCAGGCCGGCGGCGTCCCGCACCCCGCCACCCAGTTGCACCGGGATGGTCAGCGCGGAGCAGATGGCTTCGATCACCCCAGCGTTGGCCGGCCGACCCCGAACCGCGCCGTCCAGGTCCACCACGTGCAGCCGGGCCGCGCCCAGATCCTGCCACTGGCGGGCCATGGCCACCGGGTCGGAGCTGAAGACGGTCTCGTCCTCCATGCGTCCCTGCTTGAGGCGCACGCAACGTCCGTCCTTCAGGTCCACCGCCGGGATGACTTCCACCGCCCTACTCCGCCGCCTTCTTGGAGGCTTCCTTGCGCCAGGGCATCCGCTCCAGAAGCTGGCCCAGGCCGATGTCGCCCCACTCCTGCACCGTGAACCAACGCAGGCCACGGTCCATGTACTGGCTGGCGACCAGGATGTTCTCGCTGAAGGCCTGCTGGGTCTCGTCGAAGGAGTTCTTCCACATCACCGCCCCGTCGCTGACCCGAATCAGGTTCAGGTCGAAGGCGGCCGAGGCCGGCCGATCGGCGGCGTAGGGACTGCCCACTCGCTGGGTGAAGCGGTAGACAAAACCCACCAGGACCGCGTCGGCCTGGAGCTTCTGGCCGGTGGCCAGCACCGCCTGCATCAGGTTCAGGGAGATGTTCTCGCGACGCATGCGGTCGAAGACCGCTCCGGCCTGGCTGACCGGGATGATGGAGAACTCGGCCACCTTGGGCAACCACTGGTCCAGGGAGGCGTCCAGGGCCATGCCCGCGCCCTCGATCATGGGACCGGGGCGGAAGCTGGCGCCGGTCAGTGGCGAGCGCACATTGCCCTCTTCGCCGCCAATGGCCACCTGGTAAGGCAGCACCGCCACCCGCTTGGGTTGCCAGTCGGAGACCGGCCGGTCGGCGACCCGAGGGGTCTGGCAGGCGCTGGCCAGGCCCAGGGCCAGCAGCAGGACGCCGCCAATACCAATCCAGCGCATGATACCGCCGCTCATAACACCCCCTTGGTCGAAGCCACGCCCCTGGCCCGGCTGTCTAGGCTGGTGGCCTGGTCCAGGGCCCGGCCCAGGGCCTTGAAGGCCGCCTCCAGCATGTGATGGTCGTTGTCTCCATAAAGCAGGCGCACGTGCAAGGTCAGGCCGGCGTTCATGGCCAGGGCCCGCCAGAACTCCTCGGCCAACTGGCCGTCGAACTGCCCCACGCTGCCCGGCCGGCGCGCGGCGTTGACCACCAACAGGGGGCGGTTGCTCAAGTCCACCACCACCTGGGCCAAAGCCTCGTCCATGGGCACGAAGGCGTTGCCATAGCGCACCAAGCCCTGGCGGTCGCCCAGGCACTGGCGCAGGGCCAGTCCCAGGCAGATCCCCACGTCCTCCACCGTGTGGTGAGGATCCACATGCAGGTCGCCCTGGGCCTCCAAGGCCAAATCGAAGTAGCCGTGGAAGGCCACATGGGTCAGCATGTGGTCGAAAAAACCCAGCCCGGTGGCCACCTCGGCCCGACCCCGGCCGTCCAGGTCCAGGCTGAGGCTGATGCTGGTCTCGCGGGTGGTGCGTTGGATAACCGCCTGTCGGGCCATGATTCTCCTCGCCAAAGGGAGCGTCTCTCGCCCAGGCTTTGTCGCCCCAAGTGCGCAGGAGAACATGCTAACACGCATCATGGCCGATGTCGAGGGTCAGGCGCGGGCGGAGGTTTGGCGAAGGCTGGGGCTCGGTTGACTAATGCCGTTGGGGCCGGTATATATGCCTGATGGACGCCAGGCGGCTTAGTTAATCCATCCTTGCCCAGCCTCGACGCAAGCCGCCGACCGTCCTTTTCCCAATGGGGATGTAGCTCAGTTGGGAGAGCGCCACGTTCGCAACGTGGAAGTCGTGGGTTCGAGTCCCATCATCTCCACCAAAAAAGCACCGGGGATAACCTGGCGTTGTTGCTAGCGAATTAACGCAACGCCAGCCATACCCCGAGAATCGCGGATACCCAGGCGGGATGCATGATGGGGTTGCCCATGGTGCTCCCGCCTTCCGCTTGTGGGGCCCATCGTGGGCAGAGAAATGGTCGCGGCCCCGAGGATGCCCCGCTCAGAGCGGTCGGGCGAAATTGGCCATGTTGTCCCGCTCCCGCCAGCCCTGCTTGGCGAAAAAGCCGCGCTGATAGCTGGAACGCTGGCGATTGTTGAGCAGCATGAGCTGGCAACAGCCACGCGTCCGGGCCTCGTTCTCCAAAGCCGCCAGCAGCGCCCGCCCCACCCCCTGGCCGGTGCGGTCCGAGCGGACGAAGAGCTCGGAGACATAGGCCTCGGGCCCCGCCTTGAAAAGATATGGCAGCCAATGCACGCCGGCGTAGCCGATCACCTGGCCTGCCGCGTCCTCGGCCACCAGCACCAAATGCTCGGCGCTGTTCAGGTCGCGCGCCAGGTGGCCCGCCACCAGGGCTCGGCCCCGCTCGGCGTCCAGATCG
>JAIUYB010000079.1 GCA_020216625.1 Desulfarculus sp. | reverse complement strand
GTGCTGACCGGCTCCGACGGCTTCGCCTGCGTTTTCGGCATCGACCCCTTCAAGAAGCGTTGCCTGCTGGAGGGCCTGGACGACATCGGGCTCACCCTGCGGCACGAGGCGGCCATCGCGGCCTATGAGCAAACCCACAACCAACCCTGGCAGGCGGCGGTGGCCGGGGTCAGCGGGAGCAAATGAGCATGTCCAAGCAGCCTTATCGGGTGGCGGTCATCGGCGGCGACGACATCGGGCCGGAGGTTACGGCGGCGGCGCAAAAGGTCCTGGAGGCCACGGGGGTGGCCTTTGACTTCAGCCATTTCGACGCGGGCGACGCCTGCCTGGCCCGCACCGGCCGGGCCTTGCCCCAGGAAACCCTGGAGGGCGCCCTGGCCGCCCAGGGGGTGCTTTTCGGCGCGGCCGGGGCCTCGGCGGCCCAGGTCATCCTGCGCCTGCGGGCCGAGCTGGGCACCTTCGTCAACGTGCGCCCCTCCAAGGCCTACCAGGGCGTGGCCTGCCTGCACCCGCGCACCGATCTGATGATCATGCGCGAGAACACCGAGTGTCTCTACGCCGGCATCGAGGCCACCCTGACCCCGGACGTGGTCACCGCCACCCGGCTCATCACCGCCCAAGCCAGCGAGCGCATCGCCCGCTTCGCCTTCGAGCACGCCCGGGACCACGGCAACCAGAAGGTCACCGCGGTGCACAAGAACAATGTGCTGATCAAGACCGACGGCCTGTTTCTGAAAATGTGCCGCCAGGTGGCGAGCGAGTTTCCGGGGGTGCCCTACGAGGAGGCCCTGGTGGACTCGGTGGCCATGCGCATGGTGATGAAGCCCGAGCAGTTCCAGGTCATGGTCACCACCAACCTGTTCGGCGACATCCTGTCCGATCTTGCCGCCGGGTTGATCGGCGGTCTGGGGCTGTGCCCCAGCGCCAACCTGGGCCCCAAGCACGCCCTGTTCGAGCCGGTCCACGGCTCCGCGCCGGACATCGCGGGCCAGGGCAAGGCCAACCCCACCGCGGCCATCCTTTGCGCGGCCATGCTCCTGGGCCACCTGGGCGAGGACAAGACCGCCGCCCGGGTGGAGGCGGCGGTGGAGGCCTGCCTGGCCGCTGGCGAGGTCACCACCGACCTGGGCGGCCAGCTCAGCACCGAGCAGGCCGCCCAGGCGGTCATCGCCCGGCTGGGTTAGGGTATGTCCGCGCCGCGCCGGGCCTGGCTCTGGCTGGCGGGCCTTGCCTGGCTGGCCGGTTGCGCCGGCCGCCTGGAAGGCGAGGGCGAGGTCGACATCTTCAAGTTCGCGCTGGGCTGGTGGCTGGGTTGAGGCCGGACAATATTGGATAACGCGGGTGTGGGTAATTACCGACCCTGGCCCAGGAATCAATCGTTCATGAAATGTTGGGGCGGGGTATATCCCCGCCCATCTTGGCTGACCATGCCGTTGGTTGGAGCCTCGTTCAGGACTTGCCCTGGCCCTTGTTCTGGCTTTTCAGCCGCCAGGCTTCGGAGAGATAGGCCGAGGCCACCACCAGCACCGCCAGGATGATCACCAGCAACCAGTTGAAGGGCTCGCCTTTTTGGGTGAAAAAGAAATAGGTAAGGGCCAGGCCGCCCAGGAAACCCATCACCGCTCGAATGATCAGCACCAGATATCTTCGGTCCATGCCGTCTCTCCCCTGGGGGTTGCCGTCGTAAACCACTTAATATCATGGCCGGGCCGGGCCGTAAACCTTGGGTGATGCGCGGCATTGACCGATGCGTCCGCTCCGTGTACCTTGAGGGCGAAACCGGTAGGTTATGGGAGGAAGGCATGAGCGACCAGCCCCAAGACATCCGTGAGCGGACGTTGCGTCCGGACTTCGACACCACCGCCGAACTCTGGGACCGGGTGGTGGACGACATCACCCGCACCGGCGGCCCCTGCCTGGAAACCATGGAACAACTCATCGACGAAGCCTGCCACCAGCCCGCCCGGCTGGAAACCGATAAAAGCCAGCCCGAATAGACTCCAAGCCCCGCCGGCGATTCATCAGACTTTCGCGAGGTGCCCTTTGGATTGGATGGAGCTTTATCGCCAGCGGCGCAAGGATGCCGACAAGGCCCTGGACCTTTTGCGTTCAGGCAGCCGCATATTTCTTGGCTCCGGCTGCGGCGAACCCCAACACCTGGTGCGGACCCTGGCGGCCAAGGCCGGCCAGCTCACCGACGTGGAGGTCATCCACGTCCTCAGCGTGGCCCAGGACACCTACACCGAGGCCCGCTTCGCCGACAGCTTCCGCCCCAAAAAGTTTTTCGTGGCCGCCGGCGCCCGTCAGGCGGTGCAGGAGGGCCGGGCCGATTACGCCCCGCTCTACCTCAGCGACGTGCCCCGTCTGCTGCGCGAGCGACGGCTGCCCATCGACGCGGCCCTGATCCAAGTCACCCCGCCCAACGAGCACGGCTACGTCTCCCTGGGGGTGGCGGTGGATGTGGTCAGCGACGCCCTGGAGATGGCCCGGGTGGTCATCGCCCAGGTCAATCCCCGCATGCCGGTCACTCACGGCGACGCCTTTGTCCACGTCAGCGAGTTCGACGCCATCGTGGAGTACGAGGAGCCCCTGATCCGCTTCACCACCCCTGGTCCGGACGAGGTGCAGAAGAAGGTCGCCCGTCAGGTGGCCAGGCTGATCAAGGACGGCTCCACCATCCACTGTGGCCTGGGACGCATCCCCCAGGCGGTGCTGGCCGAGCTGCACGACAAGCGCGACCTGGGGGTGCACACCGACGTGCTCACCGATCCCTATGTGGATCTGGTGGAGGCGGGTGTAATCTCGGGGGAGCGCAAGACCTTCTATCCCAAGAAAATTCTGGCCTCCTATTGCCTCGGAGGCGAGCGCCTGTTCGCTTTCGTCAACAACAACCCCCTGGTCAAGTTCTTCCCGGTGCGCTTCACCAACGACGTGGCCAACATCGCTCTCAATGAGCGCATGGTCACGGTGCACGAGGCCATCGAGGTGGATCTGACCGGTCAGGTCTGCGCCGACATGGCCGGCGGCCGGGTCTACGCCGGGTTGGGTGGCATGGTGGACTTTTTGCGTGGAGCGGCCAAGAGCCAGGACGGCCTGAGCGTGGTGGCCCTGACCAGCCTGCGCACCGACGGCAGCAGTCGCATCCGGCCCATGCTCAGCGAGGGCGCGGGCGTGGCCGTCACCCGGGCCGGGGTGCGCACCGTGGTCACGGAGTACGGCACCGCCTACCTGCACGGCCTGTCCTTGAGCGAGCGGGCGGTGGCCCTGATCGACATCGCCCATCCCCACCACCGGGACGCCCTGCTCACCGCCGCCCGCGAGCTGGGCCTGATCAGCCAGAGCCAAGTGCTGGTGCCGCTTTTCACCGGGGTATATCCCCAGGAATTCGAGCGCCAGGTGACCTTGAAGGAAGGCACCGAGGTCCTGGTGCGGCCGGTGAAGGCCACCGACGAGCGCCTGGTGCAGGAATTTTTTTACAGCATGAGCGACCGCGAGGTCTACTACCGCTTCCTGCACGCCATCAAGGCATTTCCGCGCAAGGACATGCAGCGCATGGTCAACATAGACTACCACCGCGAGATGGCGGTGGTGGCGGTGAGCGGAGAGCTGGGCCACGAACAGATCGCGGGCCTGGGGCGCTATGTCTTGGGTGCGGGCGAGTTGCCGGAGGTGGATTTCGCGGTGCGCGACAGCTTCCAGGGCAAGGGCCTGGGCCGGGTGATCATGCAGACCCTGGTGGACATCGCCAAGAGCCGGGGATACCAGGGCATCGCGGCTTTCGTCATGCCCGAGAACCAAGCCTCGCTGCACATCCTCTACAGCCTGGGCTACGCGGTGACCGGCCTGGTCAGCCAGGGCGTCATCGAGCTGAGCATCCACTTTGACCAGCCGGTGACGGAGCCCACCGTCAATTTGTCCTATGACTTCGGCCACAGCCCCCTGAGCGACGAGCCCCTGAGCCGGGTTTAGAGGGCGGGGTCGAGCGCATCGACCGACAATCCGGGTTGGGTGACGCTCGATCTTGAACCACTTTGCCCGCTCCCGCAGATGCCATCTCTGGCATTCAGGGGGCGGAGTTCATCCTCGCCTTCTCGTCTGCTCGCATGAATACACGGGCGGGGAGGCACCCAACCCCTGTGGAATCAGGACGAGGCCAGGCCGAGACCACGCATGGGCCGGACGCGGACCCGAGCGGGGGCCTCAGCGCCCGCTTTTCGCCTTTCCGCGGCGCAGCACGATGTGCTCCATGGCCAGGGCCAGCAAGAGGCCCATCACGAAGCCGTTGCCCAAGAGCGGCCGCAAGAGGGGATGCAGGGCCGCGCGGGCGCTGTCGGGCATGAAGCTGACCACCAGGGCCCCCATCAGCCCCATGCCCACCACCAGGCCGTCGGCCCAGTCGGGCTTCTCTCCCTCGCTGTACATCAATAGCAGGGCCGCGTAGACCGTGTTGGCGGTCAGGGCCAGCAGCACCGCCCCCACCACCGGGGCCGGCATCAACCCCACCCAAGCCAGGCCGCCGGGCCACAGGGCCAGGGCCATCAGCGCCAAGGCGGCGGGCGCCAAGGTCAGGCGGCTGGCGCTCTGGCTGGTGATCAATATCCCGGGGCTCAAGGAATAGGTGACCGGCCCCGGCACTCCCCACAGCCCGGCGAGGACCCCTCCCAGGCCGGAGACCAGCACCGCCCGGTCCGGTCGCCGCCCCATCTCGCCCAGGCCCACCATGGGACCCAGGGCCTCCACGCTGGCCAGCTCGTTGGCGATCAAGGCCAGGTAGCAGAGGCAGAAGGAGGCCAGCACCCCCCAGTCCAAGGCCAGGGGCATGGGCAGCAGGTTGGCCAGGTCCAGCCCGGCCCCGGCGCCTTGGCCCAGGCCGGGCCAGGGACCCAGGCCCAGCAGGTGATAGACCGCCGAGCCCAGCACCAGGCCAAAAAGCAGCAAGGCCGAGCCCAACAGGCCCTTGATCCGGCTCTGGCCCCAGAAAAGCAGGGCCGCCAGGCCCAGGGCGTAGAGGAACGACCCGCCGAAGGACCGGCCGGCGGTGTGGGGGTCGAAAAGCAGGTCGCGCAAGGTGGGGCCCAGGCTGATGGAGATCAGCAGCAGGGTGGCGGCCAGCACCGGCGGGGTGTAGAGCCGGCCCAGGCGGCGGGCCAGACCCAAGGCGCCCATCAGCGCGGTGAGCACCCCGCCCAGGGCCAGGGCTCCGAAGACCGCGGCCTGGCCCGAGCCCAAGGTGGCCAGCATGCCCACCATCAGCACCGTGGCCGGTCCCACCAAACCGGGCAGGCGGTGGCCCAAGAACACCTGGGCCAACTGCACCAGACCGCCCAGCAAGAGCAGGCGCTGGAGAAAGCCCACCCGCTGGGCCGGGTCCAGGCCCCGGGCCGCCACCACCACCTCGCCCAGGACCAGCAGTCCGGGCAGGAGCACCACTAGCCATTGCAGGGCCAGCAGTCCGGTGGCCAGGGGCGGCGGCCAGGCGTCCAGGGAATAGCGAAGCTTCAGTTCGTGGAAATCGGGCTGCGGCATGGGGCCATTATGCCGGTCCGGGACGCCAAACGCCAGCCTGGCGGTCCGGCGACGGCCTGACCCACCGGGTCGAGCGCGGCTTGCCCAAAAAAACGGGCGGGGGAGCATCCCCCGCCCGCTGGCGCTACTGCGAATTGGTTTAGCCCAGCATCTCCAAAAAGGCCTCGATGCGGGTCTTGAGCTGGCCAACGTCCTCGGCCCCATAGTCGGTCTCCAGGCGCAGGGTGGGGATGCCGTCGGCCTTGAGCCCGCGCTCCATGGGAATGGCTTCCATCTGGTAGGGCTGGCAGAACTGGAGGCTGTAGTGGATCACGCCCTGGGCGTGATAGGCCGCCGCCATCTCGCGCACGTGGCGGGGCCGGTCGGGGTTGGGGGTGAACACCGCGCAATCAATGGCGAAATAGCGGTCCACGATGGCGTCCAGGAGGCCCTCTACGCTGTCGGCGGAATCGTCCACGGCATTGCGCAGGCCGCGCTCGCCCACGCAGGACTCTTCGCCCACGATCACCGCCCCGCTGGTCTCCAGAATCCACGGCACCTTCCAGTTGGGCACCGCCATGGGGCAGCCGGAGAGCAGCACCCGCTTGGTGGCCTGGGGGAAGACCCCCTGGTTCTGGGCCACCCGCTGCTCCAGCTCGTCGCAGATGCGGTTCACCGCGTCGGTGAAGCGGATGGGGTTGTCGTAGAAAGAGACCTGATGGATCAGCAGGGCGTCCAGGCCGGAAATGGGGGCGGGGTTGTGAGCCCGCAGGGCGTTGAGGCGGGCCAGGGCCCGGCGCTTGGCGTTGACGGTCTGGATGCCCTTCCTCAGGCTGGCGGGGGTGATCTTGCGGCCGCTCAGCGCTTCCATTTTGGTGACGAAACGCTGGTACTCGGACTTGAGCAGGGCGCGGCCTTGGTCGGTCTTCATCTGGGGCAGGTCCATCACGTAGACCTTGGGCACCAGCCCGCCCATGGTCTCGTAGGCCTTCTTCTTGCCGTCGCAGGTGTTCTCGCCCACGATCAGGTCGGCGCTCTCCAGGTAGGGGCAGACCTGGCCCAGCTTGAAGCCCAGGGCGCTCTTGATCAGGGCGCAGGTGTTGCGGGGCAGATATTTCTCCACCTCCTCCACCGCGAAGTCGGCCCCGGAGCAGAGGCCCACCAGCACCCCGTCCACCGCCAGCACGATCTCCTCGGGCACGAAGACGCAGAAGGAGCCGATGACCTTGCGCCCCTCGGCCTGGGCGTCCAGCAGCTCCTTGATGCGCAGCCCGTGGACCTGGCTGACCACGAAGTTGAAGTACTCCATGCCCTGGGGTCGGTTCTCCTGGCTCAGGAAGACGTCCTTATAGCCCTGGCCCAGGACCGAAAGCAGGACGTCGTGGGCCTCCAGGTTCAGGCCCAGGTCCCGCCACATCTGGCGGTATTCGTCGCTCATGGCTTGTTCCTCCGGGGGAAGGTTTGGCGGCGGTCCGGAGCGGGGTCTGGTCGGACACCAATCCGGTCCGGGGGCCGGCGGAGCCGGCGGCGCGGTGATCAAATATTCGCCAAGGATATCGCTAGACTAACCGGATGAAAAATAGATAGTCTCGATGGCCTTGGAGGTCATCCATCGGGAAACATGAAGTTAGCTCGGTTGATCGCCAGGGAGAAGGGCGGGGTTCGGCAGCCAAGGGCTCAGTCTTCGGGCTGGTCCTCGGCCGCCGGAGGCGGGATGGGCGGGGCCATGCCCTCCACCATGCCCTCCAGGCGCTCCAACAGCGCCGGGAGGCTCTTGGGCTCCAGGGCGCTGACGGCGATGCCGCCGTGGCGGTTCAGGAGCGCCTCCAGGCGGGCGGGCGGGGTGAGGTCCATCTTATTGAGCACCAGCAGGCAGGGCACCGCGCCCAGCTCCAGCTCCTCGATGATGCGCTCCACGGCCGCGATCTGGTCCTCCACCTGGGGGTTGGAGGCGTCGGCCACGTGCAGCAGCAGATCGGCCTGGGTCAGCTCCTCCAGGGTGGCGGCAAAGGCGGCGCGCAGGTCCGGGGGCAGGTCGCGGATGAAGCCCACGGTGTCGGTGATGATCACCTCGCGCTCGCGGGGGAAGCGCAAACGGCGGCTGGTGGGGTCCAGGGTGGCGAAGAGGCGGTCCTCGGCCAGAACCTCGCTGCGGGTCAGCGCATTGCGCAGGGTGGACTTGCCGGCGTGGGTGTAGCCCCCGATGGACAGGATCGGCAGGCCCCCGGCCTGGCGGCGCTGGCGGCGGCGGGCGCGCTGGCGGCCGACCTCCTTGATCTCGCGCTCCAGGCGGTTCAGGCGCTCGCGCACCCGGCGGCGGTCGATCTCCAGGCGGGTCTCGCCCGGTCCCCGGCCGCCGATGCCGCCGGTGAGCCGGCTCAGGCCGTCGTCGCGGCTTTGCAGGCGGGGCATCAGGTACTTGAGCTGGGCCATCTCCACCTGGAGCTTGCCCTCGCGGCTCTGGGCGCG
>JAIUYB010000078.1 GCA_020216625.1 Desulfarculus sp. | reverse complement strand
CTGCCAATTACCGCCACCGAGTCCCTGCGCGGGGGGCTGGACTGAATCAAAACCAATCTTCGCCTGTCGCGGGCTCTCGTATGATTCAACCGTGGATGTAAGCCCCGTGGTGATGTGCAAATTAATCATTTCGCCTGATGGCGCAAGCATCGGCTGAACCAGCCCCCAGGATGGATAAGAAGCTAGGCTTATGGCTAGCTAAAAAATATTCCAAACGCCACCGCCAATCACGTGGCACTTACATACAGGCCATAGGGTTTTCAGTCGTCGCGAGGAATCTACTCGTACCAGCCATGATTAGGCCATGTCTCTCGACAAAGAAACCCTTAAACCCACATTATGCTCTAGCAGGTTGAGAATGTTAATTGGGGCTTGTCCGGGGCAGGGTGATAAACCGTACAATACCTCTAATTTGGATGCCAGCCAAGTATTTTTAATGAAACAGGTGGATTATCTTTTGCCCCGGAATGCGGGCGCTGGATATGAAAACGCCCTCGTCCGGTCTGCGGGGAGGGAAAACGAGTTAGAGATCCTCCATCCAGACCCCAAGGCTGGCAGGGAGTCTCTTGATACCAGCGCTTCACATTTAAGCCAACCCAAGGTTATAACTTAGTTTTCTTAGTTTTTTTGTATTATGAACGTCGCGGGTGACGCTGGTTTGGCCGATCAATCTCCGGCGGATACTACGCTTTTCGGCCTAGCCGTATTTTAAGGTTCGGTGTCTATCTACCCCTGGCGGTTACCACCATAATCGCAATTGTATGCCCGCGGACCATGGCCAGCAACGCAAAACGAACCTGTTTGATCAAATGCGCAATTCTGCACAGCATGAATGATTCTTTAACGACAGCGAGTTGCTTGCGGTGATGTTGCCGTGCAGGCTCATCGCCAATTCGAAACGCCGTTCCGTTTTAACCATCTCAAGGTTTGTCCAAAAAAAGAGTAAAAACCATAGCTACAGACAAGCGAATTTTTCACCTGTTTGTGAATAGGATAAGCAACATTTCGAGAAGATCGATAAACAAAAAGACCTATTTTGCGATCAGATTGGGACTGCAGCTTGGCTTGCAGAGGATGGGAAATAAATCAGCCCGCCAGATTGAAAACTGGTCTCTGGCCCGACACGACTGATTGTTTTTGAGGGGGTGGCTCAAGCGGCCCCGGTTGGCCCAAACGGAAGACGGATGCTGACCACCAGACCGTGAGGCTGGTGGTTGGCGGCCTGGATGGAGCCCCCGTGCGCCGCTAGCGAACGCCTGGCGATGGACAGACCCAATCCAAAGCCAGGCTCTTCTGCCGCCCCGGGAGCGCGCACGAAAGGTTCGAACATGTCCGCCAACAGGCTCGGATCAACCCCTGGCCCCTGGTCCGTCACCTCCAGGACAAAGGCCCGATCCGGCCAGTCCAGCCTCAGGTCCAGGCTGACGACCTGCCCCCGGCTGGAGTGGTGAAGGGCGTTGCGCACCACGTTTTCCAATGCCCGCCGGATCAAGGTGGCGTTGCCCCGCACCGTGGGCAGGCTTTCCTCCCCCTGGGGCCCTTCCGTCAGGTTGGTCTGAATTATCACCCCCGAGGCTTGGGCCTCGAAGCGAGCGTCCTCCACCACCGAAGCGGCCAACTGACCCAGGTCGAAGTATTCTTCGCAATGTTCGCCGTCGGCCTGGGCCCGAGCCAGGGACAACAGTTCACCCACCATGTCGTCCAGGCGGTAGGCCTCCTGTTCGATCCGTTCCAGGGAGGTTTGGATCCGCTCCGGATTTTGCCGGGCCAGACCCACCGCCAGGTGCAGGCGGGCCAGGGGCGAGCGCAATTCGTGGGAAACATCGTGCAGCAACTGATCGCGGACCGCCACCAACTGTTGCAGGCGCGCGGCCATGGCGTCGAAATCCCGGGCCAGGTCGGAAAGCTCGTCGCGACGGCGGCCCATGCCTTGGCCCAGGCGGACATCCAATTGCCCCTGGGCCAGGCGCTGAAAACCATCTCGCAGGCGGCCGATGGGTTGGGTCAGGTACCAGGCCAAGGTTGCGCTGAACAGCAGCCCCCCCAGCAGGCCCAGGATAAGGAGGTGGTCGGGAATGTTCAGGGGGCCGGGGGGACGGTATTGCGCGCGCAGGGCGGCCAGGTCGTACACCAGTTCATAGTTCCCGCCGCCTTCGGCCTGGGGCGCGCTCGCCCGCCTGATCAGTTCCGCTGGCCGCCCTGGCTCCAGGCCCAAGATCGGATCATCCCGCCCCAACGTCTCTGACGGACGCACCCTCAGCAACTCCCGCTCTTCCAGGGGCCAGGCCGCCAGCAAGGCCGCCAGGGCCTGCTGGCCGCCCGTTTCCAACGCGGCGGCGGCGCTGGCCAGTTGCAGGCCGGCGATCCGTTCGGAGATATGAACGTCCAAGGGTTTGCGTGGTGGGCCGTAAAGGGCGTAGACCACCCAGACTCCCTCCACGATGCCCATGAAGGTCAGCCAGAAGCTGAACAGGATCTTCCAGAACAAACGCCGCCGCATTTCAGGCCCGTTTCAGGTGGTAGCCGACTCCGCGCACGGTCTCGATCACGATGGCCTCCCCGGCCAGGGCGTGGAGTTTCTGGCGCAGGTTGCTCACATGCACGTCCACGCTGCGGTCATAGGGCTGGCGGCGACGGCCCAGGACCCGCTCCGAAAGCTGGTCCTTGGTGAGCACCCGGTCTCCGCCAGCCAACAGCACCTCCAGCAAGTTGAACTCCGAGACCGTCAGGTCCAGGGGCCGGCCGTCCCACTCCGCCCGGCGCAACGCCGGCCAGAGCCGCAGCCTGTCCCGGGTCAAGACCTGGTCCGCTCCTTGTTCTCCCTGGGCCGCGCGACGCAGAATCGCCCGCAACCGCGCCACCAGCTCCCGGGGATAGCAGGGTTTGGGCAGGTAATCATCCGCGCCCATCTCCAGACCTACCACCCGGTCCACCTGGTCCCCCTTGGCGGTGAGCATGATCACTGGAATCTGGCTATGCTGACGAATTCGGCGCAGGACCTCCACCCCGCCCAAGCCGGGCAGCATCACGTCCAAAATCACCACCGCGTGTTTTCCCGAAAGCGCGGCCTCCACCCCGTCCAGGCCGTTGGTCACCACCGAGGTGGCATAGCCCTCTCCTCTCAGGTATTCGCCGAGCATCTCGCCCAGTTCCAGATCATCGTCGATAAGCAGAATATCCAACGCGCCCACCATCGAGGGTTTTCTTCAAGTCATCCCACCATAAGTTATCCCACCACCCCGGCCCCTGGCGCAAATTTACACTTTCTTAACAAACACCTGGCGTTCTCCTTACCGCGCGCCCCCGCTTCCTCCGATACAACTTAATCGCCGGTGAGACGCTCCGGCAAATGCAAATCCCCCCGGCGCTCGTGGCAGCCCGAAGCCGTGGGAAACGAGTCGAGACTGGAAACGCGGTGGATATGAGCAAGCAATCGCGGTCGCGCAGACGCTGGTGGCTGGGGCTGGCCGGGCTGATCCTGATCGGCGCGGCGTTGAAGTGGTTCCTGTTCCCATCAGCCGAACCGCCCAGGCTGGCCACCGCCCCAGTGGTGCTAAGCGACCTGGAAGAGACGGTTTTGGCCACCGGCACGTTGGAGGCCTTTGAACAGGTCAGCGTGGGCGCCCAGGCCTCGGGCCAGATCAAGTCGCTCAAGGTGGCCCTGGGAGACCAGGTCAAACAAGGACAGTTGGTGGCGGAAATCGACTCCCTGACCCAGCAGAACTCCCTGCGCACCGCCGAGGCGGCCCTGGCCCAGGTCCGGGCCCAACTCAAGGCCAAGCAAGCCACCTTGCGTCAGGCCGAGTTGGAGTTCAAGCGCCAGCGCCAGATGCGGGACAAGGAGGCCAGCTCCCAACTGGATTTAGAGAGCGCCGAGGCGACCCTGAACGTGACCCGGGCCGAGATCGCCGCCTTGGAGGCCCAGATCGAGTCGGCGGCCATCGCCGTCTCCACCGCCAAGGTCAACCTGGCCTACACCAAGATCACCTCGCCCATCGACGGGGTGGTGGTGGCCATCGTCAACAAACAGGGCCAGACCGTCAACGCCGCCCAGACCGCGCCCACCATCATCAAGGTGGCCAAACTGGACGTGATGACGGTCAAGGCGCAGATCTCAGAGGCCGACGTGATCCGGGTCAAACCCGGCCAGAAGGTCTATTTCACCATCCTGGGCGACTCCGACCACCGCTACGAGGCCACCCTGCGCGGCATCGAGCCCGCGCCTGACTCCATCAACAGCGAGAGCTCCAGCACTTCGTCATCTTCCAGCACCAGTAGCAGCTCCAGCAGCACCAGCGGCAGTTCCACCAGCAGCGCCATCTATTACAACGGCTTGTTTGAGGTCGACAACCCCGACGGCCGCCTGCGCATCTCCATGACGGCCCAAGTCTCCATCGTCCTGGCCGAGGCCAAGGCCGCCCTGACCATACCCACGGTGGCCCTGGGCGACAAGCTCGGACCAGACCGCTACCTGGTCCAGGTGCTCGGCCAAGATCAGACGCCTCGCGCCCAGGAGGTGCGGGTGGGCATCGGCGGTCACTCCCGGGTCCAGATCCTGGAGGGCCTCCGGGAAGGTCAACAAGTGGTGGTGGGCGACGCCAAGGCCATCGCCGGCAACGAAAACTCGGACGGACCCCGGCGCGGCCCGCCCATGGGGTTTTAGCCATGAGCCGGCCATTAATGGAGCTGCGCGGCGTGGGGCGGGACTACCCCGCCGGCGACCAGACCGTCCCGGTGCTCAGGGACATCGACCTGAACATCGATGATGGCGAAATGGTGGCCATCATGGGGGCCTCGGGCTCGGGCAAGTCCACCTTGATGAACATCCTGGGCTGCCTGGACCGCCCCACTCGGGGGACCTATCGGGTCTCGGGCCGGGAGACCAGTGAGTTGGGATCCGATGACCTGGCCCGCTTGCGGCGCGAGCATTTTGGCTTCATCTTCCAGCGCTATCATCTCTTGCCCGACCTCACCGCCAGGGGCAACGTGGAGGTTCCGGCGGTCTACGCCGGGCGCGACCGGTCCGAGCGGCGAAAACGAGCCGACGCCATTTTGACCCGCCTGGGACTGGACCAGCGCCTGAACTACCGGCCCGGCCAGCTTTCCGGCGGCCAGCAACAGCGGGTCAGCATCGCCCGCGCCCTGATGAATGGCGGCCAGGTGATCCTGGCCGACGAGCCCACCGGGGCCCTGGACAGCCAGAGCGGTCGGGAGCTGCTGGACCTATTGGAGGATCTGCACGTTCACGGCCACACCATCGTCATCGTCACCCACGACCCCCAGGTGGCGGCCCGCGCCCAGCGCATCATCGAACTCAAAGACGGTCGCGTCGTCTCCGACCGGCCAAACCCCAGCGCCCCACACCGGCAAACGTCCGCGTTGCCCCCGGTCAACAATGGCGGCCAGACCTGGCGCATGGCCTGGGACCAATTCCTGGAGGCCCTGCGCATGGCCTTGATGGCCATGGCCTCCCACCGCCTGCGCACGTTTTTGACCATGCTGGGCATCATCATCGGCATCGCCTCGGTGGTTTCGGTGGTGGCTCTGGGCGAGGGCTCGCGCCAGCGCATCCTGAGCGACATCGCCTCCATGGGCACCAACACCATCGACATTTTCCCGGGCTCGGACTTCGGCGACGAACGCTCGGGCCGGGTGCAGACCCTGGTGGCGGCCGACGCCGACGTTTTGGCACAGCAGAGCTACGTGGACAGCGTCACTCCCCGGGTTACCAGCAACGCCAGCCTGCGCTACCGCAACATCTCCGCCACCGGGAGCATCAACGGCGTTGGCGAGCAATATTTCCGGGTCCACGGCTACACCCTGGACCTGGGCCGCTTCTTCGACCACGACAGCGTGCGTCAGCGCCTGCTGGAAGTGGTCATCGACCAGAACACCCGCAAGAGGCTATTCCCGAACCACGAGGACCCGCTGCACAAGGTCATCATTCTGGGCAAGGTGCCCTGTCTGGTGGTGGGAGTCACCCAGAAGAAGCAGACCCCCTTTGGCAACAGCGACAGCCTCAATGTCTGGGTGCCCTACACCACCGCCCTGACCCGTATTCTGGGCCGCTCCTATGTCAACTCCATCACGGTGAGGATCAACGACGCGGTGCCAACCGCCGCGGCCGAGCAGAGCATCGTCAAGCTGATGACCCGACTGCACAACCGCAAGGACTTCTTCGTGATGAACACCGACACCATTCGCCAGACCATCGAGCAGACCACGGCCACCATGAAGCTGTTGATCTCCATGATCGCCCTGATCTCCCTGGTGGTGGGCGGCATCGGGGTGATGAACATCATGCTGGTCTCGGTAACCGAGCGCACCCGGGAGATCGGGGTGCGCATGGCGGTGGGGGCGCGTCAGGGCGACATCATGCGCCAGTTCCTGGTCGAGGCGGTGCTGGTCTGCCTGATGGGCGGCTTCCTGGGGGTCATGGCGGCCCTGGGATTGGGGATGGTCTTCGCCCGCCTGGGGGGCAGTTTCAAGATGGTTTTTTCCACCGCCTCCATCGTGGCGGCCTTTGCCTGCTCGACCCTGATTGGCGTGGTTTTCGGCTTCTTGCCCGCCCGCAACGCGGCGCGGCTGGATCCGGTGGAAGCCCTGGCGCGGGAATGAGGAACATGAACCGCAGAGTGATCCCACTGCTGGTCCTGGCTTGCCTGTTGGCTCTGGCTGGCTGCGCTTCGGCGTTACAGACGCCCTATGCCACCCCGGCGGTCGACCTGCCGGGACAATGGAAAAGCGCCACGGCCTCGGCCCCGGTTTCCGCGACCGGCTGGTCGCGCGACTTCGGCGATCCTGACCTGGACCGCCTGGTGGACTTGGCCTTGGCCCGCAACAACAATTTGGCCGCCGCGGCGCTGAGGGTGCGTCAGGCCCAGATCCAGGCTGGACTGAGCCAGGACGCCCTGAATCCCACCCTGAGCGCCACTGGCAGCCTGGCCCGTGGCCACCACCTGCGCTCCTCCGAGGCTACCCGCTCCCAATCCCTGAGTCTCAGCGCCAGCTACCAGGTGGACCTGTGGGGTAAATTGGCCGGCCAGCGCGACGCCGCTGTCTGGGAAGCCCGGGCCACCGAGGAGGACCGACAGAGCACGGTCCTATCCCTGGCGGGAACCACCATCGATCTATATTGGCAGATCGCCTACCTGAACGAGCGCCTTGACCTGAGCCAGGAGAGCATCGCCTATGCCCGGAAGACCCTGGAACTGGCCCGCGCCAAGCGCCAAGCCGGAGCCATTTCCGGCCTGGAGGCAGCCGAGGCCGAACAGAGCCTGGCCAGCCAGGAGGCCGGCCGCGAGGACCTGCTGCGCCAGCTCGAGGAGGCGCACAACGCCCTGGCGGTGCTCTTCGACCAGCCCCCAGGCCGGGTGATGGCCAATCCCCAGCGTCTTTCCCGGGGGCCGCTGCCGGAGGTGGCGGCCGGACTGCCGGCCGAGCTGTTGAGCCGGCGGCCGGACCTGCGCGCGGCCGAACTACGCCTGCGCGAATCCCTGGCCGGGGTGGACGTGGCCAAGGCCAGCTTCTATCCCGCTCTTGCCCTTACCGGGGAGTTGGGAGCCTCCAGCACCGCCTTGCGCCGGCTGTTGCAAGACCCCATCGGCACGGTCCTGGCCGAGATGACCCTGCCCTTCCTGCAATATAATCAGTTGAAACTGACCCAGGAGCTGGCCCAGTCGCAGTACGACGAGGCCGTGGTGAATTTCCGGCAGACCCTTTACCAGGCCCTGGTGGACGTGGAGAACGCCCTCTCGGCCCGGCAACGCTACGCCGCCCAGGGAGTCAAGCTGGAACAAGCCCTGCGCGCGGCGCGCCAGGCCGAGAGTCTGTATGAGGTGCGCTACCGTTCGGGCCAGGTGGCCCTGCAGTCCTGGCTGGACGCCCAGGAGACCCGGCGCGCGGCCGAGGTCTCCCTGGCTCAAAACCGCCTGGACCGCCTCAACACCCAGGTGAGCCTCTACCTGGCTCTGGGCGGCGCACCCAT
>JAIUYB010000077.1 GCA_020216625.1 Desulfarculus sp. | reverse complement strand
GCTAGAGGTGGTTGAGCCGCGCCCCCCGCCGACGGACGAGGCTATGGCCGCCCAAACGGACAGCAAGGTTGGAGCGGTGATGGTGGTGGGCGCCGGCATTGCCGGAGTGCAGGCGTCCCTGGACCTGGCCAATGCCGGCTACTACGTCTATCTGGTGGAGAAAACCTCGGCCATTGGCGGGCGCATGGCCCAGTTGGACAAGACCTTCCCCACCAACGACTGCGCCATGTGCATCGTCTCGCCCAAGCTGGTGGAATGCGGCCGCCACCTCAACATCGAGATCATCACCAACGCCGAGGTGGAGGCCATCGCCGGGGAGCCGGGCAACTTCGCGGTCAAGGTGCACCAGGACCCGCGCTTCATCGACCCAGAGAAATGCACCGCCTGCGGCGACTGCATCAAGGCCTGCCCGGTGGAGCTGCCCAACGAGTTCGACCAGGGGCTCAGCAAGCGCAAGGCCACCTTCAAGCGCTACGCCCAGGCCTTTCCCAACGCCTATTGCATCACCAAGCTCGACCGCGCCCCCTGCAAGATCACCTGCCCGGCCAACCTCAACGTGCAGGGCTACGTGCAGATGGCCAAGGTGGGCAAGTACCAGGAGTCCTTGTCCATCATCATGGAGGACCTGCCCCTGCCCGGGGTCATCGGCCGCATCTGCCCCCATCCCTGCGAGGGCGAGTGCCGCCGGTTGAAGGTGGACGAGGCCATCGCCATCCGCGACATCAAGCGCTTCGTGGCCGACCAGGTGGGGGTGGAGAACATCGCCCAGCCCCAGGTGGAGCCTCGCCCGGAGCGGGTGGCCATCGTGGGGGCCGGACCGGCCGGCCTGGCCTGCGCCTACCACCTGGCCCGCAAGGGGATCAAGAGCACCATCTTCGAGGCTCTGCCCAAGGCCGGCGGCGCCTTGGCGGTGGGGGTCCCCTCCTACCGCCTGCCGGCCGCGGTCCTGCAAAAGGAGATCGACTGCATCAAGGCCCTGGGGGTGGAGATCAAACTCAACACCCCGGTGGGCCCGGGCTTGACCCTGGACGACCTCAAGTCCCAGGGGTTCAACGCCATTTTCCTGGGCACCGGCGCGCCCAAGAGCTTCGATCTTCGGGTGCCGGGCGAGGACAGCCCCAACGTGGTCAGCGCCCTGGACTACCTGCGGGCGGTGGCCCTGGACCAGCCGGTGCCGAAGGGCGACAACGTGGTGGTGGTGGGCGGCGGCAACGTGGCCATCGACGCCGCCCGCACCGCATTGCGCAAGGGCGCGGGCAAGGTCACCATGGTCATGCTGGAGTCGGCCGAGGAGCAGCCGGCCAGTCCCTGGGAGATCACCGAGGCCCTGGAGGAGGGCATCGAGTTCATCCATCGCCAGGGGGTGATGCAGATCAAGCAGACCGGTGGCCAGGCCACTGGTCTGGTGCTCAAGCAGTGCACCGCGGTCTTTGACGAGAACCACCGCTTCGCCCCCACCTTCGACGAATGCCAGTTGGTGGAGCTGGGCGCGGACCTGATCATCAAGGCCATCGGCCAGCGCACGGACCTCTCGTTCCTGGGCGAGGGCCATCCCCTTCAGATCAGCCCCCGGGGCACCATCGTGGCCGACCCCCTGACCCTGGCCACCAACCTGCCCGGGATCTTCGCCGGCGGCGACGTGGTCACCGGCCCCTGGATCGCCATCGGCGCGGTGGCCGCCGGTCGCGAGGCGGCCATCAGCATCGACCGCTATTTCCGGGGCGAGGACCTGGCCGCCGGCCGGGAGAAGCTCAGCCTCAAGCCCGAGGACGAGCAGTTCTACAACCCCATCCCGGCCAATATTGAACAGACTCCCCGGGCCCACATGGCCCACCGCGACCCCGAGGCCCGCAAACGCGACTTCGACCAGTTCGAGCTGGGGCTCACCCCGGAGCAGATCACGGCCGAGGGCGAGCGCTGCCTCAACTGCGGGGTCTGCTGCGAGTGCTTCCAGTGCGTGGAGGCCTGTAAGGCCAAGGCCCCGGCCCATGACCAAAAGCCCCAGGACCTGACCCTGAACGTGGGCAGCGTGATCCTGGCCCCGGGCTTCGATCCCTTCGACCCCTCCATCTTCGAGACCTACTCCTATTCCAAGCACCCCAACGTGGTCACGGCCATGGAGTTCGAGCGGGTGCTCAGCGCCTCGGGCCCCTACCAGGGCCATCTCCAGCGCCCCAGCGACGGGGTGGAGCCCAAGAAGATCGCCTGGTTGCAGTGCGTGGGCTCCCGCGACATCAACCACTGCGACCACGGCTACTGCTCGGCGGTCTGCTGCATGTACGCCATCAAGGAAGCGGTCATCGCCAAGGAGCACTCCCACGACCCCCTGGACACCGCCATCTTCTTCATGGACATGCGCACCCACGGCAAGGACTTCGAGAAGTACTACGAGCGGGCCAAGAATGAACACGGGGTGCGCTTCATCCGCAGCCGGGTGCACAGCATCGAGCCGGCGGCCAACGAGCAGCTTCGCATCGAGTACGCCACCGAGGACGGCCAGGCCAAGGAAGAGCTGTTCGACATGGTGGTGCTGTCGGTGGGCCTGCAGACCAGCCCCTTGGCGGTGGAGACGGCCAAGAAGCTGGGGGTGGAGCTGACCCACTACAACTTCAGCGACACCAGCTCCTTCGCCCCGGTGGGCACCAACCGGCCGGGCATCTTCGCCTGCGGCTCCTTCGCCGGGCCCAAGGACATCCCCCAGGCGGTGATGGAGGCCTCGGCCGCCGCCTGCGCCGCCAGCGTGGACCTGGCCTCGAGCCGGGGCAGCCTGACCAAGGAAGTCGTCTACCCGGTGGAGAAGGACGTCAGCGGCCAGCAACCGCGCATCGGCGTCTTCGTCTGCAACTGCGGCATCAACATCGGCGGCATCGTGGACGTGCCGGCGGTGCGCGAGTACGCCGCCACCCTGCCCTACGTGGCCTTCGTGGACGACAACCTCTTCACCTGCTCCCAGGACACCCAGAACAAGATCAAAACCGCCATCGAGGAGAACAACCTCAACCGGGTGGTGGTGGCCAGTTGCAGCCCGCGGACCCACGAGCCCCTGTTCCAGGAGACCATCCGCGAGGCGGGCTTGAACAAGTACCTGTTCGAGATGGCCAACATCCGCGACCAGGACTCCTGGGTCCACCAGGGTCAGCCCGAGAAGGCCACCGCCAAGGCCAAGGACCTGGTGCGCATGGCCGTGGCCAAGGCCGCCCTGGTGGAGCCCCTGCACCAGGTGGACCTGAGCCTGACCAAGGCCGCGGTGGTGGTGGGAGGCGGGGTGGCGGGCATGAACGCCGCCCTGGACCTGGCCAACAGCGGCTATCCGGTGCACTTGGTGGAGAAGACCGACACCCTGGGCGGCAACGCCCATTTCCTGCTCAACACCTGGAAGGGCGAGGCCATCGCGCCCTATCTGGAGGACCTGACCGCCAAGGTCAAGGCCCACCCCGGCATCACGCTGCACCTGGACAGCGAGCTGACCGCCAGCAAGGGCTTCGTGGGCAACTTTGTCAGCACCATCAAGGCCCATGGCGGCCAGGAGCTGTCGGTGGAGCACGGGGTGACGGTGTTGGCCACCGGCGGCCACGAGCACCGGCCCAACGAATATCTCTACGGCCAGCATCCGGCGGTGGTCACCAGCCTGGAATTCGACATGGAGCTTAAAGGCGACCCCGCCTCGCCCAAGTCCTTCGAAGCCGCGGCCTTCATCCAGTGCGTGGGCAGCCGCGAGCCGGAGCGGCCCTACTGCTCGCGCCTGTGCTGCACCCACTCGGTGGAGAGCGCCATCAAGATCAAGGAGGCCAACCCCGAGGCCCAGGTCTACATCCTCTACCGCGACGTGCGCACCTACGGCGTGCGCGAGGACCTTTATAAGCGCGCCCGTGAGCTGGGGGTGCTGTTCATCCGCTACCACCTGGAGGACAAGCCCCAGGTGGCGGCCAACGGCGACCGCCTGACCATCACCGCCACCGACCACGTCCTGGGCCGGCCCATCAGTTTCGACGTGGACCGGCTGGTGCTGGCCTCGGCCATCGTCCCCAACCAGGTGACCGAGCTGGCCGAGGCCTTCAAGACCCCGCTCAACGCCGAGGGCTTCTTCCTGGAGGCCCACATGAAGCTGCGGCCGGTGGACTTCGCCAGCGAGGGCCTCTACCTGGCCGGCCTGGCCCACTTCCCCAAGCCCATGGACGAGGCCATCGCCCAGGCCAACGCGGCCGTGGGCCGGGCGCTGACCGTGCTGGCCAAGGACACCATCCGGGTGGGCGGGGTGGTGGCCACGGTGGACCCCAACAAGTGCTCGGTCTGCCTGACCTGCGTGCGGACCTGCCCCTACGGGGTGCCCAAGATCAAGGACCACGCCGCCTACATCGAGGTGGCCTCCTGCTATGGCTGCGGGGCCTGCGCGGCCGAGTGTCCGGGCAAGGCCATCACCCTGCAACACTTCACCGACGCCCAGATCCTGGCCAAGGAGCGGGCGGCCTTCAACTAAAAGCCCATCGTCCCCGGGGCGGAGGCTTCGCCCCGGGGACGACCACGGATATGGCGAGCAGCGGAAAACAATCTGGCGCGGGAGGTCAATAGTGGAGAACTTCGAGCCGACGATCGTCTCCTTCTGCTGCAAGTACTGAGCGTACTCCGCGGCGGACCTGGCAGGTTCGATGCGATTGCAGTACCCCAGTAACATCAAGGTGATCCAACTGCCCTGCTCTGGGCGGGTGGACATCCTGCACCTGCTCAAGGCCTTTGAGGACGGCGCCGACGGAGTGTACGTGGCCGGCTGCAAGGAGGGCGACTGCCACTTCCTGACCGGCAACTTCAAGGCCCGGCGCAAGGTCAATTACGTCAAGCAGGTGCTGGCCGCCCTGGGCATCGAGCCCGAGCGCATAGAGATGTTCAACATGAGCTCGGCCGAGGGGCCGCGCTTCGCCCAGGTGGCGCGGGAATTCACCCAGACCATCCAGGAACTGGGGCCCAGTCCGGTGAAAACGGCCCAGGCGGCCTAGGTTACGGCCCGTCCTCGGCCCATGGCTGCGAGGTGGTTCTTATGATCGTAGGTGACAGCAAGCCTCTGGAAGAAATTCTCGAGATGATCGAGGGCAAGGACAAGGTCCTGGTGTTGGGTTGTCGCGGCTGCGTGACGGTCTGCAACGTGGGCGGCGAGAAGGAGGTGGGCATCCTGGCCACCGCCCTGCGCATCGCCCGCAAAAAGCGCGGCCTGCCGACCAGCATCGAAGAGCGCACCCTGGAGCGCCAATGCGACCCGGAGTACATCGAGGAGCTGGCCGAAGCGGCCGAGGGCTATGACGCCATCGTCTCCATCGCCTGCGGGGTGGGGCCGCAGTTCGTCGCCGAGCGCTTTCCCAAGGTTAGGGTCTTCCCGGGCATCAACACCACCTTCATCGGCGGGGCCCTGGAACATGGCGTCTGGAGCGAGCGCTGCCAGAGTTGCGGCAACTGCCTGGTGCATAATTTCGGCGGTCTGTGCCCCATCGCCCGCTGCTCCAAAAGCCTGATGAACGGCCCCTGCGGCGGGTCGGCCAACAAGAAATGCGAGATCAGCCCGGAGGTGGACTGCGTCTGGCACCTGATCGTGGAGAAGATGGCGGAGATGGGGAGGCTGGAGGAGCTGGAGCGGGTGTGGCCGGTCAAGAACTGGATCACCAGCCGCGACGGCGGCCCGCGGCGGCGGGTGAGGGAGGATCTGAAGCAATGAAAGCGGGCAGCAACCTCGAGAAAGTCTTGGCCGCCGGCCATTTCGCCGTCACCGGCGAGTTGGGTCCGCCCCGGGGAAACAACGCCGAGGAGGTGCGCCACAAGGCGCACTACCTCAAGGGCATCGTGGACTCGGTGAACATAACCGACAACCAGACCGCCGTGGTGCGCATGGCCTCCTGGGCGGCCTGCAAGATCCTGATCGACGAGGGCCTGGAGCCCAACTACCAGATGGTTTGCCGCGACCGCAACCGCATCGCCTTGATGAGCGACATCCTGGGGGCCACCGCCCTGGGCATCAAGAACGTGCTCTGTCTCTCGGGCGACCACCAGCGCTTCGGCGACCACCCCGAGGGCAAGAACGTCTACGACCTGGACTCGGTGCAGCTAATAAGCATCTTCAAGAAGATGCGCGACGAGGGCAAGTTTTTGAACGACAAGGAGCTGGACGGCGCGCCCGGGATCTTCATCGGCGCGGCGGCCAACCCCTTCGCCGATCCCTTCACCTGGCGGGCGGTGCGCATGGGCAAGAAGATCGCCGCCGGGGCCGACTTCATCCAGACCCAGTGCATCTACAACCTGCCCAAGTTCCGCGAGTTCATGAAGATGGCCGTGGACCGGGGCCTGCACGAGAAGTGCGCCATCCTGGCCGGCATCACGCCGCTCAAAAGCGTAGGTATGGCCAAGTACATGGCCAAGTTCGTGCCCGGCATGGACGTGCCCGAGGAGTTGGTCAAGCGGCTTCAGGGGGTGGACAAGAAGGCCCAGGGCGACGAGGGAATCAAGATCGCCATCGAGATGATCCAGGAGATCCGTGAAACCATCCCCGGAGTGGCCGGGGTGCACGTGATGGCCATCGAGTGGGAGCACCGGGCCAAGGAGATCGTGGAAGGCGCGGGGCTCCTTCCCCGGCCGGTGGTGGACTGAGCCCCTGCGGTCATCGTCAGGCCGCGTCGCGACCTGGCGATGGCCAAAAGACCTGAGGGCGGGGATCGCCCCCGCTCCCGCATCGAAAATCGAGGCTCTGGGCTGTAGGGGCGGGGTTCATCCCCGCCCTTCTTGTCCCGGTAACCCCGCGGGCTTATCATGAGTCCACCGCGTCATCGCGCCCTCGCTTGCCTTAGACCGGGCCGGATTTCATGCGCCCCAGCCTCAAAATTGACACCGCTGTCGGGCCGAGGATATATTTTTACCCTTGTCCCACCCCCACAGGAGAGCCCGCATGCGGCTAGAGGAATTCTCCCCGGCGGATCGCGAACTGGTGCAACCCCAGGTCGGCGGCGAGCTGGCCTATCACTGCCTGGGTTGCGGCGCCCGTCATGGCATCGCCAAGCTGCTCTACACCTGCCCGGACTGCGGCGAGGTGCTGTTGATCGAGGATCAGGACTTCGCCCGGCTCAAACAGCGCCCGGGCGTGGCCTGGCGGCGGGCCTTCGACCTGCGCCGGATGCTCAACCAGCCAGCGGTCAAGGGCATCTTCCGCTATCACGAGCTGGTGGCCCCGGTGGTGCCGGCCGACAGCGTGGTCTACCTGGGCGAGGGCCACACCCCCCTGGTGGAGGCCCCGCCCCGGTTGCGCGCGGCCCTGGGCCAGGACTTCTGCTTCAAGAATGACGGCCAGAACCCATCCGCCTCCTTCAAGGACCGGGGCATGGCCGTGGCCCTGTCCTTCCTCAACTACCTGATCAAGCACCAGGGCTTGGGAAAAGTCCTGAGCGTCTGCGCCAGCACCGGCGACACCAGCGCCGCCGCCGCCCTTTACGGGGCCTACCTGGCCCCGGCCGTGGCCTCGGCGGTGCTCCTGCCCCGGGGCAAGGTCACCCCCCAACAGTTGGCCCAGCCCTTGGGCTCCGGGGCCATGGTCTTCGAGATCCCCGGGGTCTTCGATGACTGCATGAAGGTGGTGGAGCACCTGGCCGACCACTACCCGGTGGCGCTTTTGAACTCCAAGAACGCCTGGCGCATCCGGGGGCAGGAGTCCTATTCCTACGAGGTGGCCCAGGACTGCGACTGGGACCTCACCGGCCGGGCGCTGTTGGTGCCCATCGGCAACGCCGGCAACGTCAGCGCCATCATGGCCGGCCTGCTCAAGCTCCTGGACCTGGGCGTCATCACCAGCCTGCCCAAGGTGATCGGGGTGCAGAGCCACCACGCCGACCCGGTTTTTCGCTATTACCAGGAGACCGACCCGGCCAAGCGGGTCTGGCGGCCGGTGACGGTCAGCGACTCGGTGGCCCAGGCGGCCATGATCGGCAACCCGGTCTCCATGCCCCGGGTCATCGAGCTGGCCCGGCGCTACGACCAAGCCGCCGGCCGGCCGGCCTTCTTCGTGGTCCAGGTGGACGAGCAGGCCATCATGGACCACATGATCCT
>JAIUYB010000076.1 GCA_020216625.1 Desulfarculus sp. | reverse complement strand
GGCTCACCCGGCCGGCCCCATCCAGGCCGATCAGCCCGGCCACGCCCACCGCCGCGATGTCCACCTGGCTGCGGGCCGAGAGGCGCAGGTATTGCGAGCCGCAGGGTTTGGCTGGCGCGGGCGCGGTGATGGTCTCGATGATCTCCAGGCTGTCCAGCACCGTGGCCCCGGGGCCGACGAAGAAATCGACCAGGGGGATGGAGCGGCGGCCGGCCGGCCCCACCACGTTGACCACCGCGTCATGCACCAAAAGCGGCGCGGCGGTGTCCCCGCTGGGGGCGGCGTTGGCGATGTTGCCGGCCACGGTGCCCATGTGGCGGATCTGGGTGGTGGCCATCACCGAGCAGGCGTGGGCCAGGCCGGGGTAGTTCTCGGCCACCCCCGGGGCCTCGGCCACGTCGGTCAGCCGGGCCGCCCCGCCGATGACCAGGCCCTGGTCCGGGCTGAAGCTGACGTGATCCAGCTCCGCCACCCGCCGGAGCGAGACCAGATGGCCGATGGCCAGGACCCCGGCCTTGAGCTTGGGCACCAGGTCGGTGCCGCCACAGAGCACCCGGGCGTCGGCCCGATGGGCGCTGAGCAGGTCCAGGGCCTGGGCCAGACTGGTGGGTTGATGCACCTCGAAGTGGGCCAACGACATGGCTTAAGCCTCCTTGGCCCCGGCGGGGTCCAGCTTCTTGGCGGCCAGGTCGATGGCCTCCACGATCTTGACATAGCCGGTGCAGCGGCAAAGGTTGCCGGAAAGCCCGGCCCGGATCTCCGCCTCGGTGGGGTGCGGATTATGGTCCAGGAGATCCTTGGCGCTCATGATCATGCCCGAGGTGCAGAAGCCGCACTGCACCGCCTGGGCCTCCACGAAGGCCTCTTGGATGGGGTGCAACTCGGTGCGGCTGGGGGCCAGGCCCTCGATGGTGGTGATCTGGCGCTGGTGGGCCTCCACCGCGAGCGTCAGGCAGGAGCTGATGGAGCGGCCGTCCATGATCACGGTGCAGGCCCCGCAGTCGCCCTGGTTGCAGCCCACCTTGGTGCCGGTGAGGTTGAGCTCCTCGCGCAGGACCTCGGCCAGGGTCCGCCAGGGGTCCACCGCCACCTGGTAGCGGTCCCCGTTCACTATAAGCTCTATATTCTGTTTGGCCATGTTACTTTTCGCCTTCCCTCCGCCAGGGTGTCCCGGTTGGGCACCTTAAGGCTAACATACAGCTATCAAGGAGGAAACAAAAAAATACCAACTAGTCTGCTGGACCTGGTTTTGCCCGCAGCCAGCGGTTTTCGGGCATGCCATTGGCATTGTTTCGTTCATTATGGTGAACGCTATCCAGCCGACTAAACCCTTATCCCCAACCCCCGCCCTCCGGACTAGATGGTCCTTTTGGCGATGACCATCTTCTCCGCCTCCTTGGTACCCTCATAGATTTCCAGGATTTTGGCGTCGCGGTAGAAGCGCTGGATGTCGTACTCGTCGATATAGCCATAGCCGCCGTGCAGTTGCAGGGCTTGGTCGCAGACCCAGACCGCCGTCTCCCCGGCGTAGTACTTGGCCATGGAGTTGAGCTTGGGGTTGGGCCGGCCCTGGTCCACCAGCCAGGCCGCCCGATAGGTGGCCATCCGGGCCATCTCGATCCGGGTGGCCATCTCGGCCAGGGTGAACTGGATCGCCTGGTTGTTGATCAGAGGCCGGCCGAAGGTGATGCGCTCCTTGGCGTAGGCGATGGCCAGATCCAGGGCGCCCTGGGCCAGACCCACCCCCTGGGAGGCCACCACGGTGCGGGTGGCGTCGAAGAAGTGCATCAGTTGCTTGAAGCCCTGGCCCTGTTTGCCGATCAGGTTGCCCACCGGCACCCGGACCCCCTCGAAGGCCACTTCGGCGGTGTCGCTGGCCCGCAGGCCCATCTTGCCCTTGATGGGCGTGGCGGTCAGACCGGGCAGGCCGGACTCCACCAGGATCAGGCTGTGGCGTTCGTAGGGCGAGGCAGCCTGGGGATCGGTCAGGCAGAAGACGGCCATGAAGTCGCAAACCGTGCCGTTGGTGATGAACATCTTGTTGCCGGTGATGACCCACTGGTCGCCCTCGCGCACCGCCTTGGTGCGGGCCGCGGCGATGTCGGTGCCGGCGTCGGGCTCGGTGTAGGCCCCGGCCGCGATCATCTCCCCGGCCGCCAGGGGGGGCAGGTATTTTCGCTTCTGCTCCTCGGTGCCAAAAAAGACGATGTTCTGCGAGCCAAAGGCGGCCGACTCGATGGCCTGGGTGATGCCCAGATCCACCCGGGCCATCTGCTCGACGATCAGGGAGTGCTCGAAGAAGCCATAGCCCGCGCCGCCGTATTCCTCGGGGATGGTCGGACCCACGAAGCCCAGCTCCGCGGCCTGGCGCACGATCTCCCGGGGGTATTTCTCGGCCCGGTCGCATTCCTTGGCCTGGGGCGCGATCTCGTTCACCGCGAAACGATAGGCCGTCTCCTGGATCAGGCGGTGCTCCTCGCTCAGGTCGAAATCCATAGTGATCCCCTTTGCTTGTTCCCGAGGCGGGGAATGCCCCCCTAGTCGCCCCGGCCGATGAGCAGCATGTTGCCCTTGCGGGCCAGGCGGTCATAGGCCGCGTCCAGGTGCCGACGCAGCCAGGTCATGATCTGATCCTCGTCGATGGGCGCGAAGACCGGTTGGCGCAGGTCTTCATCCCGCCGCCAGAGCTGGCCCTGGGTCTGGCGGGCCAGGGGCGTGCCAGGATAGACCCGCACCGCCAGTTGCACCGCCACCTGGTCCGGGGCGGCCTCGTTGACCAGGCGGCAGGTCTCGGCGATGCTGGCCTCGTCCTCGCCGGGATAGCCCAGGAGCAGGTGGAAGCCCAGTCCGGCCGCCGCCAACTCGCCCCGCTCCACCGCCGCTCCGCTGACCTCCCGCCAGGCCTCCACCCCGGCCAGGACATCCTGGGCCCGGTAGGGTTTGCCCAGCTTTCGCAGGATGCGGTCCGAGCCGCTTTCCACGTCAAAGGGAAAGAACATCACCCGCCCACCCAGGCCCTCGGGCCCGGGCCGGGTCCAGCCCTGGCTGGCCAGGGCCAGTTCGAAGAACTCCCGGTCCAGGCCGCTGGGGTCCAGGTAGGCGTGCCAGGAGTCCGGTCGGATACCGGCCGCCAGCACCGCCTTGAGGATGGCCTTGGCGTGGTCCAGGGGGCGGTTGAAGATGTCGTCGGCGAACATGAAGCGCAGGGGCGGCTGGGCGGGATGGCTGGCGTGGACCTCGCTTAAAAGCCGCAGCTCCTCCACCACCTCGCCCGGGTCCTTGAGGTTCTGCTTGGGGCCGTTGATCAGGGGATAGGGGCAGTAGCCGCAGGCCTGGCCGCAGCCGGTCTTGCTGCGCAGGCCAAAGGAGCCCTCGCCCTGGGGCAGTTCCAGGTAGGCCCCTAACAGCGCCCGGTTCTGCAGACGGCCGATGGCCGTGTCGCGGCCGTTGGCCTTGATCAGACGCGGCTGGTCGGAGCCGGCCAGAATGCCTCGCGCCAGCTCCACCAGGGCGCCCTCCCCCGGCCCCACCACGCCGTGCCAGGTGGCCGGCCGGCCGGCCAGGAAGGCCTCGGGCATGATGGAGAACCCGGTGCCGCCCAGGACCACCCGGGTCTTGGGGTCGGCGTGGGTCGCCACGCAGTCCAGGTATTGGCTGAGCTGGGGCAGGTAGTAGTGCAGCTCGGCCGGACCGTCCAGGATGGGATAGGTGGAGTCCAGGTTGCGCAGGCTCAAGCCCACCAGGTCCCAGGGCTTCTCGGCCAGCTTTTGCCGGATCAGGTCCAGGCTGCGCCCGCCGCGCCGGCTCAGGGCCTCGCGGCCCAGGGGACCGCCGGCCCGGGTCAGGTCCAGAATCTCCACCGGCCCCAGGTCGGCGTCATTGAACGCGCCCTGGAGATAGTCCAGGCCGATGGGGTAGACCGGAAACGCTTCGTTGAAAGGCGTGGTGTTGGTGTCGATGAGCAGGATGTCTGGCATGTCGTCGCCCGGCCGCTGGGTGGCCCGCCGGCCGGGAGGCTCCCGGCCGGCGGGCGGATGGGTCGAGGCCAGGTCCTAACGTCCTAGCCGATTTCCTTGTCGTCGCGGTCCCAGTACCACTCGGGCAGCACGTCGCGCCACTTGTAGCCCCGGCTAGTGAGGACCTTCCACCACTCCTTGCCCCCGTGCATCAGCTCGGTCCAGGGCTTGAAGTCGTACTCCTCCATCCACTGCGGGGCGAACTCCTCGATGACGCGGTCGTGCAGGTCCAGCGGCGGGTTGGAGATGTCCTTGGGGTCCACCGCCTGGCGCACCTTGTCGTAGATCTCGCCGTAGTTGGGGCCGAAAGCCGGGCCGGTGAGTCCCATGACGCTCAAGGAGCCGATGTTGGCGGTGTATTGACCGTGATCGATGGCGGTGCGCTGGCTGGCCACCCAGTGCTCCCAGGCCTTGTACTCCCCGGACTTGTACTTGCCCAGGGGATGCTCGGGATCCCACTGGATCAGGAACTCGAAGTAGCTGGTGTGGCCCATGTCGGTCATCTGGATCCAGCCCTCCTCGCCGTATTCGTCCACCAGCGGCGGGGTGAACTTGGCTTCCTTCTCCTTGAGCAGGGTCTTGCCGCGGGCGAAGGAGTGCTCCAGGGTCTCGACCACGAACTCCACCGAGACGTAGCCGCCGGCCGGCCACCACATCCCGGCCGAGTCGGCGTTCTTGATCCAGGACTGGTCCGACTGCTTGGTGCGGCCCAGTTCCGCGCCCAGCTCGTTCATGATCTCCATGAGGATCTCTTCCTCATACTTGAGCTGGGCCTCGCTGGTGTAGCCGATCAGGAGCACCCGGCAGACCGAGGAGGTGGCGCGGCTGTCGCGGATCTTCTGCTCGTCCGGCCCCCACTTGCTCCAGAAGTCCTCGCGGCTGACCGACTTGCCGCGATAGCGCCAGATGGTGGGCACCCGCATCACCGCCGCGCCGATCTCGCAGCGGGCGATTTCGCGCATGGCCTTGCGCATGGCCTCCTCGCTGGGCATGCGGAAGTTGTACCACTTGATGCGGTTGTCGGGGAACTCCAAGGTGCTCATCATGCCCCGCTCCACCGGCTTCATGCGCTCGGGCAGGAACAGGGGGTGCATCTTGATGGCCATCTTGGTGATGATGCCCACCTTGCCCCACCAGCCCAGGTAGCCGCGCAACAGACCGCGCAGGTCCGGGCCGGGGCCCTCGCCCCAGTAGGGGTCGTCGGAGTTGGACAAGGAGCCCAGGCGGATCACCTCGCCGTCGGGCAGCACCCACTCCACGCCCAGGATGCGGCGGGTGGCCAGGCCCAGGCGGTAGTTCAGAGGGGAGTAGTTGCAGGTCAGCATGTTGCCGATGACCGCGGCCTGGGAGCCGCCGCCGGGGGTCATGGTGTAGAGCCCGCGCTCCTGGGCCTCGGCCTGCAGGGGCGAGTGGATCAGGCCCGGCTCCACGATGGCCACCATGTGCTTCTCGTCCCAGTCCAGACCCCGCATGCGCGAAAGGTCGATGGAGACGTGGAAGGGCACCTTGCCGCCGCAGTGCACGCCCCAGAAGGCGCCGATGGGGGTGTAGGGCAGGTGATGGCGGAAGCAGACCTTGACGATCTTCTGCACCTCGTCGGTGTTCTTGGGCATCACCACCACGCCCGGAGGCTGTTGGCCGCGCTGGTAGATGCAGTCGTGGATCTCGCCGCCCTTGACGTAGCTTTCGGTGATGGAGGCGTCGTCGGTGATCCACTCCGGTCCCACGATATTGGCCAGGGCGTTATAGGCCGCCCGGGAAACCTTTTCCGTTACTTTCGGCATGAGCCGCATCCTTTCTCTGGCTACAGGGCCTGGGCGATGAGCTCGGTGATGTCAAAGACCGGCACCTTGTGGTCGCGGTCCTTGAAGCCGTCCTGGAACTGCTGCTTGCAGTAGGGGCAGGCGCTGACCAGGCCCTCGGCCCCGGCGTCCTTGACCTCCTCCAGGCGCTCGCTCACCGAATAGGCCGCCAGCTCGGGATAGGCCTCCGGCGCGCCGCCGTGGCCGCCGCAGCACCAGGAGAACTCGTGGTGACGCTTGAGCTCCAGGACCTCCACGCCGGGAATGGCGGCCAGGATCTGGCGCGGGGCCTCGTAGACACCGCTGGTGCCGCGGTTGAACTGCTTGGCCGCGAAGCCCTGGGCCGGCTCCAGGCAGCCCCACTGGCCGCGGTCGCCCTCCCAGTGGACGTAAGGCTCGGACATGCGGCCCAGGTTGCAGGGGTCGTGCCAGGCCAGCTTCAGGTCCAGCCGGCCGTTGAACTTGATCTGGCCGCCAGCCACCGCCGGCGCCACCAGCTCGGTGATGTGCACCACCTCGAAGGGCAGGTCCTTGGTGCTCATCTTCATCAGGCGGGGATAGTCCACCTTCCAGGTCTTGTAGCACTCGGCGCAGGCGGTCACCAGGCGCTTGGCCCCGGTGGCCTTCATGGCCTCCAGGTTGGCCTCCATCTGCTTGCGGAAGGCGTCGTAGTGGCCCATGGCGAAGAGAGGATGACCGCAGCACTGCTCGCCGGGCAGCAGCATGTAGCCGCCCAGCTTGCCCAGGATCTTGTCGGTGGCCTTGGCCAGCCCCTTGTCCTGGTAGGAGGCCCCGCAACCGGCGAAGTAGACGGTGTCGCTCTTGGCCTGGGCGTTGACCGGACCCCAGGCGGCGCGGTCCTTGTGGGGCGCGCCGAACTTGTTGTGACTCTTGGCCACGTGGTCGATGACCCGCTGGTGGGCCTCGGGATAGCGCCCGCCGGCCACCATGTAGCCGCGCAGGGCCTCCAGGGAGTTCATGATCTCCAGATCCAGGTTGCGCTTGCAGCCCGAATCGCAGGCCCCGCACATCAGGCACTGGAAGACCATGTCCTTCATGCCCGGGGTGTCGCTGAGCCGGTTCTCGCACAGGGCCAGACCCAGCTTCAGGCGGCCGTAGGCCACCTTGGAGTAGTAGTACTTGGCGTAGCTCGGGCAACGGTAGACGAAGCGGTTGTCCGGCATGTAGATGTGGTCCAGCCATTTGCAGCTGGCGCAGCGCATGCAGCGCCGCATCTCGTACATGTAATCTTTGAGTTCCAGCGACCCTGAAACGATCATTTCGCCGCCTCCTTTAGAAACAGACGTTGCCGGGGCACATGATGTAATTGGGGTCCAACACCTCCTTCACCTTGGTGATGGTGTTGGTGTAGCCCCGGGCGTGCTCGAACACCATGGGCGACAGCAAGGTGTAGGGCCGCGAGAAGAAGGCCCCCTGTTTGAAGAGCTTCTGGCCGGCGTCCATGTACATGGCCTTGATCCGGGCCTTGGCGGCCGGATCGGACGGGTCGTAGTAGAACTGGAACTCCAGGTGGCAGGCGCGGCCCTGCTCGATGGGCTGAAGATAGACGCCCAGTTCGTTGACGTCATAGCCGTGCAGGCCGGCGGTCTCCATCACGGTGTTGGTGAAGGCCGGGGCCTGCTCCATCTTGGCGATGCACATCAGGTCCTCGCAGTCGCCCTTGAGCGCGTGCTTCCAATAGGTGCGCTCGGCCGGCCAGGGCTTGCGCAGCATGCCGGGCAGGCGGCGCTCCAGGCCGGGGACGCCGGCCAGGGACTCGTCGATGCGCTTGATCTGCGGGAGGCTGGCGGCGATTTCGTCCATGGCGGCTTTTTCGTAGGCCAGCTTCTTCTCGGGCATGCGCGGCGGGCCGGAGAGGACCATCACCACGAACCAGGGGGGCAGTTGGCGCTTCAGGGCCTCGTAGCTGCCGGGCTGGCCGTCGTTGAAAATCAGCGCGCCCACCTGACGGTTGAGCAGGAAGCACTCGTTGCCGATCATGCGGCGCTGCAGCTGGTAGAGCGGCTCGATGGCCTGGGACATCTGGTCGAAGGTGATGAAGTAGGTCTTGTCCAGCACCGGCAGGTACTCGAACTTGACGATGGACCAGGTGACCACGCCCATGGTGCCCTCGGCCCCCTGCAGGAAGCGGTACCAGTTGGTGCCCGGTCCCTCGGGGTTGCCGCCCTTGGAGTCGGCCTTCTCCGGGAAGCCCGGGGCGCTGGCCGAACCGGTGCGGAAGCGCATGCCCGAGCCCCAGATCACCTCGTTGGAGGGCA
>JAIUYB010000075.1 GCA_020216625.1 Desulfarculus sp. | reverse complement strand
CCCGGACCTGGCCCGGGTCCTGGCCGCGTCGCCGGCCTTGGAGACCGGCCCCCGGCCCCTGCACCTGCGCCTGGGACTGGGCGATGAGGGTCTGGAACTGGCGGCCTGCCTGGCGGCCGGAGAGGCCCTGGAGCTGGCGCGCGATCTGGCCCGCTGCGGCATCACCTTGGCCGGCCCGCCCCGGCCCGCCAGCTTGGTGCATCTCCAGGGTCCGCATTTCGGCGACCGTCACGGCATCTTCGCCGCGGCCCTGGAGTCCCTGGCCGAGGCGGGCTCGACTCCTTTTTGCCTGGCCGGGGTGGTGCATTCGTTGTTCCTGGTTCTGGAGCCGGACCAGGCTCCGGCCGCCCTGGCGGCCCTGGGTCGACGCTTTTGCGCCCCCAGTTAGGCCGCTGCGTCCAACCGGCCGCGCCTGCGGCGGAAAGTGAGCCCCGGGTTGGTGGAGCGCGACCAGCCGACCGCGATCACCTTGGAGGGCCTGGTCCAGGACCCGTGGTACCGCTCCGCCTTCGAGAGCCTGCCCTTCCCCACCCTGGTCCTGGACCCGGGCATGATCGTGCGCCAGGCCAACCAGCGCTTTTTGGATCATTACCACCTGGAGCGCCAGGCGGTCATCGGCCAGCCCTGCTACTGGGTCTTCCACCGCTTCGCCCAGCAGTGCCCCCCAGACCAGTGCCGCTTCGCCGACGCCATGGCCGGCAAGACCGGCTGCGTCAACCTGCACCACTATCGCAACGCCCGGGGCGAACAGGTCTATGAGCAGGTGCACCTCTCGCCTCTGCTGGCCCCCGACGGCCGGGTGGTGGGGGTGGTGGAGTCCATCAGCGACGTGACCCAGGCCAAGCGTCTGGAGCAGAGCCTGACCGAGACCAACGAGTTCCTGGGGCGGCTGTTGGATTCCATGGTGGGGGTGGTGGTGGCCGCGGACCTGGCCGGCAATATCGAGTTCGTCAACCGCAACGTGGAGCGGGTCCTGGGCTACAGCCCGGCCGAGCTGATCGGCCACAGCCTGCGCACCATCGCCCCGGAGCAGGATCTGCGCCGGGTGCGGCAGCTCTTGGCCGAGCACGGCGGCCGGGCCCTGGGGGTGCGCACCACCATCTACGCCAAGGACGGGGAGGAGGTTCCGGTGCGCCTGAACTCGTCCTTCGTCTATCGCGGCGGGGTGCCGGCCGGCACCGTGGGCATCCTCACCGACCTGCGGGACTACCTCAAGATGGAGGACAACCTGGTCCAGGCCCGGATGCAGGTGGTCCACTCCGAGAAGCTGGCCCGCCTGGGCCGCATGGCCGCCGGCATCGCCCATGAGCTCAACAACCCCCTGACCGGCATCACCGTCTACGCCGAGCTGATCAAGGAGTCCCTGGAGCCAGACCACCCCGCCCAGGCCGATCTGACCGCCATCCTGGAGGACGCCCAGCGTTGCCGGGACATCGTGCGCGGTCTATTGGATTACAGCCGCCAGAGTCCCATCGTGGTGGAGGAGCTGGACCTGTCCCAGGTGGTGGAGGACGCCTTCCGCCTCATCCGCGACGACGCCCTGTTCCTCCACGTCCAGGTGGAGCGGGACTACGCCGACCAACCGCTGGTCATCCATGGTGATTCGCGCCTGCTGCGCCAGGTCTTCATCAACCTGATCACCAACGCCGTGGACGCCATGGAGCGCCGGGGCAAGCTGACCGTGCGCACCTATCTGGACCCCGAGGGCCTGCGGGTGGCCGAGATCAGCGACACCGGCAGCGGCATCCGCCCCGAGGACGTGGCCCGGGTCTTCGATCCCTTCTTCACCACCAAGGGCGTGGGCAAGGGCACCGGTCTGGGGCTCTCGGTGGCCTATGGAGTCATCAACCGCCACGGCGGCGACATCGCCGTAACCGAAACCGGCCCGGCTGGCACCACCTTCCGGGTGCGCCTGCCCCAGGAGGCCGCCGCCGAGCTCAACGACTACGCCCGCCACTACCGACCCGGCGAGGCCCATGAAATCCAGGAGATAGGCCTGTGACCCTGCCCAACGCGCGCATACTCATCATCGATGACGAGGACAGGGTCCGCCAGGCCTGCCGACGGGTGCTGGAGCCGGAGGGCTACGCCATCAGCGAAGCCGCCCATGGCCGCCAGGGGCTGGTGATGATCCAGAAGGACAAGCCCGACCTGGTGCTGGTGGACCTGATGATGCCGGTGATGGACGGCACCGAGGTCCTGGGCGTTCTGCGCCGGGACCACCCCGACCTGGCCGTGGTGGTCATCACCGGCTACGCCACCATGGACCGCGCGGTGGAGGCCATGAAGCTGGGGGCCGACGACTTCCTGGCCAAGCCCTTCCGCCCCCAGGACCTGCGCCTGGTGGTGGACCGCGCCCTGCGGCGGGTGCGCACCCTGGAGGACCTGGCCACCGAGAAGAGCCGCTACCGGGTCCTGGTGCAGGCCCTGACCAACGGCGTGCTGGTGGTGGACGCCACCGGCCAGGTGGCCCTGGCCAACCCCGCCCTGCGTCGCCTATTGGAGTGCGAGGGCGACTGCCACCAGCGCCCGGCCGAGGAGGTTCTGCCCTGCCCCGAGGTGGTGGCCGCCCTGGGCCAGGTCCTGGCCGAACCCCGGACCGAGCCGGTCACCGCCGCCTGCTCCATCACCCCGGCCGGCGAGGACGAGCCCCGCACCATGCAGGTCAACTGCGCGCCCTTCCTGGACGGACGCGGCCACCTGATGGGCGCGGTGGCGGTTTTCGACGACGTCAGCGCCTGGCGGCGGCTGGATGAACTCAAGAGCCAGTTCGTCTCCACCGTGGCCCACGAGATCGCCAGCCCCCTGGGCGCGGTCCTGGGTCAGCTCCAGAACCTGGCCCAGGGCCTGGCCGGGCCGCTGAACGCCGACCAACGCCAACTCCTGGACCGCGCCCGCAGCCGCATCGAGGGCATCGTGGGCCTGAGCCGCGACCTGTTGGACCTCTCGCGCATCGAGGCCGGCCAGCGCAACGAGCCCAGCCTGGTGGAAATCCCCGCCCTGCTGACCGAGGCCCTGGAGGTCCTGACCCCCCAGGCCGAGGCCAAGGCCATGCACCCCCGCCTGGACCTGGCCGGGCCCCTGCCTCCGGTGCGCGCCGTGGCCGGCGAGCTCAGCCAGGTCTTCATCAACCTGCTCAGCAACGCCATCAAATACACCCCGGCCCAGGGCTCGGTGACCATCACCGCCCGCCGGCAAGGCCCCGAGCTGGTCATCGAGTTCACCGACTCCGGCTTCGGCATCCCGCCCGAGGACCTGGGCAACATCTTCAAACGCTTCTACCGGGTCAAGGACGCCAACACCCGCCATATCGTCGGCACCGGCCTGGGCCTGCCCATCGTCAAAAAGCTGGTCGAAGCCAACCACGGCCGGGTGGAGGTCGAAAGCCAGCCCGGCCAGGGCTCCACCTTCCGCGTCATCCTCCCGGCGGCTTGAGAGGGGAGGGAAGAATGGAGAAAATGTGGGGGGAGCCCTTTTCTTTGGTGCCCAAAGAAAAGGGTTCCCCCCACAACCCCCTCCCAAAAGAAAGGCGCGGGTGGGCGGGGCGGGAGGGGGCGGCCCTCTGGCCAGCGCCAAGAGCCGGCGGGCGGCCTGGCAATCTCTGAATCCCCGCCAAGCCCATGCCGATTGTTGATATACTTGGGGGAGATGGGAAAACCGACAGGCGCGACCCCAAGCGGGAGGGATGAAGCATGGGTCTGATCAAGAAGATACTCGTGGCGGTGGACTTTTCCGACTATTCCCCGGGCACCCTGCGCTACGCCGCCGCCCTGGCCAGCGAACAAAACGCGGCCCTGGTCCTGGTCAACGTCATCAACCAGCGCGACGTGGACGCCATCCGCTCCGCCCAGGCCTATGCCGACATCCTGACCGTGGACGAGTTCCTGGCCAAGACCAAGCGCGAGCGCCTGGACGGCCTGGGGCGCCTGCTCCGGGAAGCCCAATGCCAGGCCCTGCCCCACGAAATGGTGCTCAAGGTCGGGGTGCCCCACGAGGAGATCCTGGCCGCCATCGCCGAAACCGGGGCCGACCTGGTGGTCATGGGCACCAAGGGCCGCACCAACCTGGCCAGCACCCTTTTCGGCTCCACCGCCGAGAAGGTCTTCCGCCGCTCGCCGGTGCCGGTGCTCTCGGTGCGCGGCCCCGAACACGCCGATTTGGTCTGCAAGCTCTCGGCCTGATACTGACACCGCCCGTGGTCTGACGACCTCTGGCCCGGTCTCCCCGGAGGCCGGGCCGGTCTGCTTTTGGGCCGGCGCTTGCCTGGGGCTATAATTGAAGCCAGCCCAACGGCCCGGTCCGGCCGCCCGGCCGTCCGGCCGCTCCCCCGCCAACCCCAGCCGGAGGAAGCGCGTTGAGCCTGTTCCGCAAATCACCCCCAGACCATGGCCACGATCATGGACCCGATTCCGCCTCCACGCCCTCGGACGACGGCGCCGAACGGCCGGTGCTGGACCCCCAGACCAAACTGGACCTTCAGGGCCTATTCCAGCATTTTCAACAGGATGTCGAGATCCTGCTCTTCGCGGCCGCGGACGGCGTGGATGTCTTCTCCACCGCCGCCCGCAAGGTCTTGCGCGCCATGGCCGAGCTCAGCCCCCGGATTCGCCTGAGCGAGCACGCCCCGGATTCCCCCCGGGCCCGGGATTTAAGCGTCAGCGCCACGCCCACCATCATCATGTCCCCGGAGCGTTGCCGCTTCCGCTACCTGGGCGCGCCGGTGGGCGAGGAGGGACGCACCCTGATCGAGGCCCTGATCCTGTTGGGCTTCGGCGACAGCTCCCTCAGCCCGCCCTCGCGCAAGCTCTTGAAAACCCTGGATGGTCCTCGCCAGGTCAAGGTCTTCGTCAGCCTGACCTGCCCCTACTGCCCTCAACAGGCCATCAACGCCTTGAAGGCCGCCCTGGAACGGCCGGACCTGGTGGCGGTGGAGATCGTCGACATCCAGGCCAACCCCGACCTGGCCGACCAGTACGGGGCCCACTCCACCCCCCAGGCCTTCGCGGGCGACAAACTCATCGCCCTGGGGGCCCAGGCCGAGGAGTTGTTCATGGCCTCCCTGGTCAAGCTGGAGCAGCAGACCATCTTCATCCCCGACAGCGACGCCCAGCTCATCGCAGCCGACCTGGTGGTGGTGGGCGGCGGGCCGGCCGGGCTGACGGCGGCCATCTACGGCGCGCGCTCCGGGCTCAAGACGGTGGTCATCGAAAAAGACGCCCTGGGCGGCCAGGTGGCCACCACCCCGGTGGTGGAGAACTACCCCGGTCTGACCTCGGTGGGGGGCAAGGCCCTGGTGGACCTGATGGTGAGCCACGCCTTGGAGTATTGCCAGATCTTCCCCGGCGAGGAGGTGATGGAGATCACCCCCGGCCAGCCCCTGGCCCTGGCCACCAACCGCCGCCGCTTCACCGCCCGGGCGGTGCTCCTGGCCACCGGGGCCCGCCATCGCCAACTGGGCGCGCCGGGCGAACAACGCCTGGCCGGCCGGGGGGTCAGCTACTGCGCCACCTGCGACGGCCCCTTGTTCAAGAATCGGGCGGTGCTGATGGTGGGTGGCGGCGACAGCGCCGTGACCGAGGCCCTGCACCTGGCCAACCAGGGGGCGAGCGTGACCCTGGTTCACCGCCGCGAAAAGCTCCGGGCCCAGGCCCGGCTGGTGGAGCAACTGGAAAACCTCAAGATACCGGTGATCTACAACGCCGAGGTAAAGGAGATCAAGGGCCAGGAGCGGGTGGAGGCGGTGGTGCTGGCCGACACCGCGGGCGGGCCGGAGCGCGAGCTGAAGGTGGACGGCGTCTTCGTGGCGGTGGGCTACGACCCGGCCAACGCCCTGGCGCGGAGGCTGGGCCTGGCGCTGACCCCGGAGGGCTACATCCAGGTGGATGAACGCCACCACACCAGTCAGACCGGGGTTTACGCCGCCGGCGACGTGCAGGGCGGGTTCAAGCAGATCGTCACCGCCGCCGGCCAGGGAGCGGCCGCGGCCATGAGCATCTTCGAGGACCTGATGAACCCCTACTGGACCCGGACCCGGGCGGAAAAGGCCTGAGCTGCCCCCCGGTGGTCCGGCGGGGGGCGGGAGAGGGGAGGAGACGGAGCCCTGGGGGTGATTCCGCCCCCTCCCCATGCGTTCATCCCGGGATCAGGCGGTCAGGCTGATCCCGCCGCTGGCCCCATAGCTCGAGAGCATCCAGGGGCTGACCCCGGATTGGGCCTGATAGGCGGACAGGCCATAGCGCTGCTGATAGCTCTGACCGGTCTGGGCGGTTTGCTGGTCGGCCTGCCGCTGCGCCTCCATGCTGCTGCGATGGGCCTCCAGCTCGGCCTGGCTCAGGGTGCCGGAGCCGTCGCTATCGATCTGGCTGAACAGGGCCTGGTCGATCTGGAACTCCTCGGAGCTGAGTTCGCCGTCGCCGTCGCCGTCCAGACTGGCGATCATCTCCTCGGCCGAGGGCGGCGGGGGCGGGGCCATGCCAGTCCTGCCAGCCAGGCCGTTCTCCTCGGATGACGCCTCCTGGCTGCCCATTTGGGAGGCCAGATAGGCTTCCAACTCGGCCTGGCTGATCACCCCGTCGCCATTGGTGTCGATGGCATCGAAGGTGGAGGAGCTCACGCCGGATTCCTCGACGCTCAGGGAGCCGTCGCCGTCGCTGTCCAGGCTGGCCATCAGGTCGTCGGCCGAGGGCGGCGAGGGCGGGGCCATGCCGGAGGCCCCTTCCTGGCCCATGGCGGCGCGCTGCTCCTCCATGGCGGCCTGGTGGGCCTCCAACTCGGCCTGACTCAGGCTGCCGGAGCCGTCGCTGTCGATGGCGCTGAACATCTCGGAGTCGATCTGGAACTCATCGGCGCTCAACTCGCCGTCACCGTTGGCGTCGAGCTGGCTGATCATCTCCTCGGCCGAGGGCGGAGCCCCGCCCGGGCCGCCGGGGCCCCTGCCCTGGCCGGCCATGGACTGCATCCGGCTCGCGAAGTCGGAGTAGGTCAGCAGCCCGTCGCCGTCGGCGTCGGTCTTGGAGAAGAGGTCCTTGGACAAACCGCTTTCGCTGATGTCCAGGCCGCCGTCGCCGTCGGCGTCCATTTCGGCGAAGCGGGCGGCGAAATCGCCCCCCCCGCCGCCACGGACGCTGTACGACTGCTGGGTCTGGTAGCTTCCATAGCTACCAACCGCGCTGATGCTCATCGTCCTTCCTCCATGATTCGGGTTAGGTTTCGCCTTCCCAATCGCGACGACTCAACCGGATTCAAGGCTGCTCCGGGTGGATCCCGGACCGGCTGGAATCGTCGTCGGGAAGCACTGCCAACCGCCAAGAAATATCGCCGGTCCGGCTTGCCGGGTGGTTGCCACCACCCTGGCGGAAGTGGCGTCGGCCTGGCGGAATCGCCAACGCCGCCTCCTTGCGCGCGCCTGGTAAGTGTGCAAAACAATTGCCAAAATAAAGACCGTTCGGATCCGGGCGGGTATGGTGAGTGGCCACAGTGGGTTAGCCTGGCCACGGGCGGTCGGCAAAAAAATGCCGGGGCTGTAGCCCCGGCATTAATTACCGTCTGGATTTTTACGGGAAGGAAATCGAAGCTGTTTAGTCGTTAACCAGGTGAGGAATATTCTGGATAGGGATAGGTTTAGGACCGCCATTGCGGACTAGGATTCAGCAGGCGGTAGAGCCGTTCCGGGGCCTGGGGATCGTTCTGGTGGTTGTAGCGGAACTCCATCTCCCGCAGATAGTGGCCCAGGTGGCGCTTGAAGCCGCCCCGGTAGTGCTTCAGCCGCTCTCTTGCGAATTTCCAGAACGCCTCGGCGTGTCCCTGGCCCAGGGCGGCGCCGGGGTTCTGCTCGCTCATGCCCACGAAGCGCAGGCAGCCCAACTCCAGGCCGGACCAGTCCTCGGCCCCGCTGGGAAAGACCAGGCCCAAGCTGTCGGGCAGGCGCACCAGGCCGAAGACCGGCACGTTGGCGCCGCCTGGGCCGGAGGCGGCGCGGCTACTGAAGCGCCCCACGAAAAAGCCCTGCAGGTCGCTGCCCTGGCGTTGGCGGTTCATGCGCTCGTCGCCAGCCTTGGCGATTGCCTGGCGGATCAGGCCGAAATAGCGCTGCACCGTCTTGCGGTCCACCCCCAGCTCCTGGGCGGTGGCCTCTATGGGGGCCATGGACCAAAAGTGGCGCACCAGGCGGCGCACCGTGAAGTCGTCCAAGCGGCCGGGCTT
>JAIUYB010000074.1 GCA_020216625.1 Desulfarculus sp. | reverse complement strand
AGCAGGGCGCGCGGCGCACCGCCCGGGCCGCCACCGAGCCGAAAAAAACCTCGGCCAGGCCCGACAACCCGGTGGAGCCCACCACCAGCAGGTCCACCTCCTGTTGCGCAACCCAGGCCATCAACTCGGAGGTGGGGTCGCCCTCCAGCACCACGGCCTGGGTCATCACCCCCTCGGCCTGGGACAGATAACGCCGTGAAATCTCCCTGTCGGCGTTTTGGTTGAGGTTCTCGCGCAGGCGCAGGTCCAGCTCTCCCACCACCAGGTCGTCCAGCAGCGGGCTGGGGGTGATAAGGGGCGGGATGACGTGCACCACGCTCAGGCGCGCGCCGTGCTGGCGGCACAGGTCGCGGGCGATGATGAAGGCCGCGTCCGCGCCTTCGGAGAAATCGCTGGCCACGGCGATGTGACGGAAGGACATGCCCGGTTCTCCAATCATGGCTTGGGCGCGCTGGTGAGCAGGAACTTCAGGTCGTCGTCATAGAAGGTCACGCCCGCGCCCAGGAAGAAGCTGGAGTGGTCGTCCTGGCTCAGGATGTCGTCCACGCCGCCGGTGAGATAAAAGTATTTCCAGAAGCTGTAGTCCACCGCGAACTTCAGGTGGGGGTTCTCGTCCTGCCGGAAGTCGTAAGCCTCCATGGTCAGCTTCATGGCGTCGCGGAACATATGGTAGTCCAGGCCCACGCCGCCGCGCGAGGAGAAGATGCCGGCCCGGGCGGTGACGTCATAGAATCGCTTGCCGATCTGGGCGTTCCACTTCAGGTCGTCCTTGTCGATGGTGGTGACCTTCTCCTTGCGCTGATAGCTCTGCCCGTTCTGGTAGACGGTGGTGGTGGTCTCCTTCTCGGTGCGGCGGCCCACCGGGTCGTCCACCAGGCCGATCAGGTAGAACTTGTCGGCCTTGGGTTGCAACTTCACGTTCAAGGTGCTGCGCAATGAGGACTCGCCAAAGAGGTACTCGCCGCGGTAGTCCACGTAGACCCGCCAGGCGTCGGCTCGGCCCAGGTAGTCGTTGATGCTGGTGAGGGCGTCGTCCAACCGGGTGACGGTGGTGTCCTCGTTGACCAGCTTGCCCAGGCTGCCCTTGCCCTGGTCGATCTTCTTGGTGATCTCCTTGAGCGAGCCCAGGGTGGCGTTCAGCTCGTCCACGGTCTGGCGCTCGTTGACCAGGGCCCCGATGCTGCCCTGGCCCTTGTCGATCTTCTCCACCACCGAGGTCAGGCCGCCGATGGTGCGGCTCAACTGGGCGCTGACCACCTGGAAGTTGCGGATGGTCTCGGTCAGGGCCTGCTTGTTGTCGCCGCTGATCTGGCTCATGTCGCCGGCGAAGCGGTCCAGGTTTACCACCACCCGGTTCAGCCGCTCTTGGTTGTCGGCCACCACCACCTTCAGGGTGGCGGTCAGCTCCTTGATGTTGTTCAGGCTTTCGGCGATGTTCTGCTGGCTCTCGGGCGAGGCGATGCTGACCTTGAGCGAGGCGGTGATGTCCTTGATGTCATCGGCGATGGTGCCGATGCGGCCCATGACCTGGTCCAAATCCGTGGGCACCCGGGCCTTGGCCAGTTGCTCGCCGTCCTTGAGCAGCGGCGCGCCGGGGCTGCCCGCCTCCACCGCCACGTACTTGTCGCCCAGCACGCCCCGGGTGCGGATGTAGGCCGCGCTGTCGGCCGGCAACTGGACCCGGGGGTCGATGCGCAAGGTGATGCGGGCCTGGCCCTGGTCCAACTCGATGCGGTCCACCACGCCGATCTGAATGCCGGCCATCTCCACCGGGGCGTTCTTCTTGAGGCCGGTGGCGGTGTCGAAGACGCCCCAGACCCGGTAACCCTCGGGCTCGCCAAAATGAAGCTTGCCCAAACGGAGGGTCATGTAGGTGAGGAGCAGAAGCCCCACCATCACGAACGCGCCAACCTTGGCCTCGGTGGAAAATCCCGCCATGATCGCTCCGTCCCGCCCCTGGCCTCCGCCGGAGCCCATCGGCTCCGCAGCCTGTCGCCAGTATAGACCAAAAAAACTCCGCCAGCCTAAAGCACCTCGATGGGCCCCTCGGCCCGGCCATGGATGAACTGCTGCACCACCGCGTCGTCGCTTTCGCGGATCGCCTCCGGAGATCCGGCGGCGATGATCCGTCCTTTATGGAGCATGGCTATTTGGTGGGCCACCTGGTAGGCCCCCTGGATGTCATGGCTGATCACCACCGCCGTGATGCCTAGCCTATCCTGGGTGTTCTTGATCAGGCGGTTGATGGCGTCGGTCATCAGTGGGTCCAGGCCGGTGGTGGGTTCGTCGAAAAGGATTATCTCTGGCTCCAGGGCGATGGCCCGGGCCAGGCCGGCTCTTTTTCGCATGCCGCCGCTAAGCTGGCTGGGCATCTTCTCGCCGTGGCCGGTCAGACCCACCAGGCCCAGCTTCTCCTCCACCACCTCCCGAATCTTGGTCTCGTTGTAGCGGGTGTGCTCGCGCAGAGGGAAGGCCACGTTCTCGAAGACGGTCATGGAGTCGAACAGGGCCGCGTCCTGGAACAGCATGCCGAAGCGCTTGCGTAACTCGTTGAGATCACGGTCGTCCAGAGGCATGATGTCCTGACCGTCCACCAGCACCTGGCCCCGGTCGGGCTTGATCAGGCCGATCATGTGCTTCAAGATGACGCTCTTGCCTCCGCCCGAGCGGCCGATGATCACCGTTATCCGCCCCCGGGGCACGGACAAGCTCAGGCCATCCAGCACCTTTTGGGCGCCGAATGACTTGTGGACCTCGCGCAGCTCGATGATGGCGTCGGATTTGACCATGGCTAGAACATCAGAGCCGTGAGCACGTAGTCGGCGGCCAGGATGGTGACCGATGCCAGCACCACCGCCTCGGTGGTGGCCCGGCCCACGCCCTCGGCCCCGCCATAGGTGTAGAAGCCCTTGAAGCAGCCCACCAAGGAGAGGATCAGGCCGAAGATGGCGGCCTTGAACAAACCCTGCATGATGTCCTCGGGGTCCACGTACTCAATGATCTTGGCCACGAAGATGCCGGCGTTGATGCCCAGCAGATGGACTCCCACCACGTAGCCGCCCATGATGCCGACAAAATCGGCCACGATGGTCAGCAGGGGCAGCATCATCACCGAGGCCAACACCCGGGGCAGCACCAGGTATTGCACCGGGTTGACCGCCATCACGTAGAGGGCGTCGATCTGCTCGGTGACCCGCATGGTGCCCACCTCGGCGGCCATGGCGCTGCCGGCCCGGCCGGTGACCATCAGCGCGGTCAGCACCGGCCCCAGCTCGCGGGCCAGGGCCAGGGCCACGGTGGAGCCCACCAGGCTCTCGGCGCCAAAGAGCGAGAAGCCGTGATAGGTCTGGAGGGCGAAGACCCCGCCGGTGAAGGCCCCGGTGAGGATGGTGACGTTCAAGGACTTGACGCCCACGAACTCCATCTGTTTGAAAACCAGGCGCATCCGCCACGGTGGCCGCATGAGCCACAGCATGGTCTGGAGCAGTAGCAGCAGGATCTCGCCCGCCTGCTCCAGCCCGTGCATCACCACGCGCCCCATCGCTTCCAGTGGCCGGGTTAGGTTCATCGAAACTCCAGGCCCAGGGAACCCGGCCATAATCCTGTGACATGCCGGGAGGTTGCTATCACTATAGAGGCGGGCGTCTGAGGCGTCAAGGAACGATACAGTTTCCCGGACCAGGGCATGGATTGACTATTTCGCGCCTAGTTGATAGGGTTGAGGACGCCGGGGGGTGTCCGTCAGCGGCTGAGAGCCTTGGCCCTTGCGGGCTGGGGCAACCCCTTGAACCTGATCCGGGTAATACCGGCGAAGGGAACGGCTGGAACGCGCCAACCAGGCCGACAGCTCCGTTTGCCGCCATGGCGGGCCGCCCAGCCGGGCGGCTTTTTCTTTTTTCCGCCGTCGGCCTCCCTGGGGCCGCCCCGGCGGTGATGGGGGAGGTTGCCATGTCGATTCCCCGAGTTTTGGTCATGGCCGGCTCCGACTCCGGCGGCGGGGCCGGCGTCCAGGCCGACCTCAAGGCGGTGGCCGCCCTGGGCGGGCACGCCGCCACCGTCATCACCGCCCTCACCGCCCAGAACACCCGGGGCGTCCAGGGGGTGATGCCGGTGCCACTGGACTTTGTCCGCGCCCAGTTCCTGTCGGTGGCCGAGGACATCGGCCTGGACGCGGTCAAGACCGGCATGCTCCACAACGCGGCCATGGTCAACCTGGCGGTGGAACTGCTGGAAGGGATCGACGCCCCGCTGGTGGTGGACCCGGTGATGGCGGCCAAGGGCGGCGACCGGCTGCTCTTGGACGAGGCGCTGGACGCCCTGCGCACCCGGCTCATCCCCCGGGCCAGCCTGGTGACTCCCAACCTGGACGAGGCCGAGGCGATCCTGGGCCACCCAGTGCGCGAGCCCCAGGCCATGGCCCAGGCCGCGCGCGACCTGGTGGCCATGGGCGCCGGCGCGGCCCTGATCAAGGGCGGCCACCTGGACCAGGCCGAGCTGGTGGACGTGCTCTACGACGGACGCCAGATCCACGAGTTCGTCAGCCCCCGCCTGGACACCCCCCACACCCACGGCACCGGCTGCACCCTGGCCTCGGCCGTGGCCACGCTGTTGGCCAAGGGTTGGGGCCTGGTGGCGGCGGTGGAGCGGGCGCGGCTGTTGGTGCGGCGGGCCATCGTCGGCGGCCTGGCCCTGGGCCAGGGCCAGGGGCCGGTGCATGCCCTGGCCGACTTGGAGCCCAAGCTCCGGCTGGGCCAATGCCTGCTCGAACTCCAGGAGGCCCTGGATCAGTTGGAGATGACTCCCGGCTTGGGGAGGCTGGTCCCGGAGGTGCGTTGCCAGATCGGTTACGCCACCCCGGGCGCGGCCATGCCGGCCCAGGTCCTGGCCGTGGCCGGACGCATCACCAGCATCAACGGCCGCCTGAAGGCCGCCGGGCCGATCCTGCCCGGGGCCAGCTCCCACGTGGCCCGCATCGTGCTGACCGCCATGCACCACGACCCCCAACGGCGGGCGGCCATGGCCCTGCGCTACAGCCCGGAGTTGGTGGCGCGGGCCCGCTCCCTGGGCTGGCTGGTGGGCGAGTTCGACCGGGCCCAGGAGCCGGCCGAGGTGAAGGAGCGGGAGGGCTCCACCCTGGAGTGGGGAACCGCCTGGGTAATCGCGCAACTGGGCCGCGTGCCCGATGCCATCTTTGACCGGGGCGAGAACGGCAAGGAGCCGATTCTGCGCATCCTGGCCAACGATCCCGGCCATATCGCGCGCATGGTCGCCGAACTGGCCGGCAACGAGGGATAAGACAGCATGGCGACGCAATTGGAAGCCGCCCGCCAGGGCAAGATCACCGAGGCCATGCGCATCGTGGCCGAGGCCGAGGACCTGCACCCCGAGGAGCTGCGCGCCCTGGTGGCGACCGGCGCGGTGGCCATCCCGGCCAACCCGGCCCACGAGCGCCTGGTGCCGCGCGGGGTGGGCCAGGGGCTCACGGTCAAGGTCAACGCCAACATCGGCAGCAGCCCCGATCGCTCGGACCCGGCCGAGGAGCTGGCCAAACTCCAGGCCGCCCTGGACGCCGGGGCCGACGCGGTGATGGATCTGTCCACCGGCGGCGACCTGCGGGCCATGCGGGCCCAGGTGTTGGCCAACAGCCCGGTGCCGGTGGGCACGGTGCCCATCTACCAGGCGGCGGTGGACATCACCGGGCAGGACAAGGGCATCGTGGATCTTACCGCCGACGATCTGTTCAAGGTCATCGAGGACCAGGCCAAGGAAGGCGTGGACTTCATGACCGTGCACTGCGGCGTGAACCGTCACGCCCTGGAGCGCCTGCGCATCGAGGGTCGCGTCACCGACATCGTCAGCCGGGGCGGGGCCTTCCTGGCCTGCTGGATCATAGCCAACCAGCAAGAGAACCCCTTCTACGAGCAGTACGACCGCCTGCTGGAGATCGCCCGCGCCCACGATGTCACCCTGTCCCTGGGCGACGGCCTCAGGCCCGGCTGCCTGGCCGACGCCACCGACCGCGCCCAGCTCACCGAGCTGATCACCCTGGGCGAACTGACCCAGCGGGCCTGGGACGCCGGGGTGCAGGTGATGATCGAGGGACCTGGGCACGTGCCCCTGGACCAGGTGCAGGCCAACATCCAGATCCAGAAGCGGCTGTGCCACAACGCGCCCTTCTATGTGCTGGGGCCGCTGGTCACCGACGTGGCCGCCGGACACGACCACGTGGCCTGCGCCATTGGCGGGGCCCTGGCCGGCTGGGCCGGGGCGGACTTCCTTTGCTATGTCACCCCCAGCGAGCACCTGGCCCTGCCCGGGCCGGAGCAGGTCGACGAGGGCATGGTCACCACCCGCATCGCCGCCCACGCCGCCGACCTGGCCCGGGGGCGCCAGTCGGCCTGGAATCGCGACTTGGCCATGGCCGAGGCCCGGCGGCGCATGGACTGGGACACCATGCTCTCCCTCTGCCTGGATCCGCGCACCGCCCGCGCCATCCGCGAATCGAGCCCGCCGGCCGAGGACGAGGTCTGCACCATGTGCGGCCGCTTCTGCGCGGTGCGCTTGATCCGCGACTACTTCCGCCCCGGCGAGAAAGACTAGGCTCCCATGCGCCTGGTGGTCCTCAGCGACCTGGACGGCACCCTGCTGGACCACCAGACCTACAGCCACGCCCCCGCCCAGCCGGCCCTGGAGGCGCTCAAGGCCTCCGGGGCCGAGCTGGTCCCCTGCTCCAGCAAGACCCGGGCCGAGCTGCTGCCCCTGTGGCGCGAGCTGGGCCTGAGCGGCCCCATCATCAGCGAGAACGGCGGCGGGGTCTTCCTGCCCGAGGGCCATCCCCTGGCCAGCCAGCCGGGTTGGGAACCGGCCGGGCCGGGCTGGCTGCTGTGGCCCCTGGGTATGCCCATCGCCGAGGTCCGCGCCCGTCTGGCCAGTTTCGCGCCGCGCTTCGGCGCGAAAGGCTTTGGCCAGCTGAGCGACGCCGAGGTGGCCCAGCTCACCGGCCTGTCCCTGGAGGCCGCCGCCCGCGCCCGGCGGCGGGAGTTCGACGAGCCGGTGTGGCTGCCCGAGCCAGAGCCCCAGGCCGAGGCCTTCCTGGCCGCCGCCCGTCAGGCCGGTTTGGAGGCCACCCGGGGCGGACGTTTCTTCCATGTGCTCTCCGGGGCGGACAAAGGCCGGGCCGCCCGCCTGCTGCTGGATCTCTATCGCCGGGCAAACCCGCTGATCGTCAGCGCCGGGCTGGGCGACGCGCCCAACGACGCGCCGCTGCTGGCCGCCGTGGACCGGCCCTATCTGGTGGCCCGGTCCGACGGCTCCCATGCCGGGCTGGACCTGCCGGGCCTGGTGCGCGTCCCCCTGCCCGGCCCAGCCGGCTTCAACCAGGCCGTCCTGGGCCTTTTGGGGGAGTTGGGACTGTGACCAGCGAGCCATCGCTGCCGGGCCGAGTGCTGGGTTTGCTATTGGCCGGTGGTGGCCGGGCCTCGGGTCAGGAGATGGGCCAGCGCCTGGGGGTGAGCCGGGCGGCGGTGGGCAAGGCGGTGGAATCCCTGCGCGGCCAAGGCTTCATCATCACCGCCCGGCCGCGGGCCGGTTATCGCCTGGAGGCCGAGCCCGAGCTCCCCCTGCCCGCCCGCCTGGAGGCCCGCTTGCCGGCCGGCTGTCTGGGCCTGCCGCTGTTGCACTACCCGGACATCGATAGCACCAACCTCCAGGCCCGCCGCCTGGCCGAATCTGGCGCGCCCCACGGGGCCTGTCTGGTGGCCGAGCGCCAGAGCGCCGGCCGGGGCCGCCTGGACCGGCGTTGGGAGGCCCCGGCTGGAGCCTGCCTGCTCTTTTCCCTGCTGCTGCGCCCCGCGGCCCTGGCCCTGGGCGAGGTCTTCGGCCTGACCAACCTGGCCGCCCTGGCGGTCTGTGAGGCCATCGAGCAAACCTGCGCCCTCGCGCCGGCCATCAAGTGGCCCAACGACGTCTTCCTGGAGGGCCGCAAGCTGGCCGGCATACTGACCGAGTTCACCGCCCGGGCCGAGCGCCTGGACTACGTGGTGGTGGGGGTGGGGCTGAACGTGAACCTGGACCCGAACCAACTGGCCCAGTTGCCCGCCCCGGCCAATTCGCTCCTGGCCGCCAGTGGCCGGAGCTGGGACCGGGCCCTGGTGCTGGCCGCCATCCTGCGAAAGGCCGACGCCCTCTACGCCCAGCTCATGTCCGGGGGACGCGAGGCTTTGAGCCAGGAATACAACCGCCGCTCCTG
>JAIUYB010000073.1 GCA_020216625.1 Desulfarculus sp. | reverse complement strand
GAGATGCCAGCCTACCAGTGCGAGCACCTGGTTCTCTGGGGCCTGAAGTACGGCCTGCTTTCCCGCCAGGGATAATCTCTAGCTCCACACTTGAAGCGAATTGCAGGGTCGAGGGTCATGGCGGTGGCCGGCCTGGGGGACGGTTCAGGTCGGTGACCGTTTGGCCATGGCCTGAACCCGCGGGAACACCCACTCAGGGGCGCTGGCCAAGGCACACGCCCGCGTGGCCGGTGGTGGAACCGGCCGCGCGGGCGCGAAAGCCATCGGGGATGGGAGCGGAGGCGGGCTCCACGGCGGAGCGGCGATCCCGAAGGGGACCTGGCGTCAGATCCGCACCCCACCCCGGGCCTGGGTGGTGGTGGGCTGGGCCGGTTGGCGGCTCAGAACCTCCTGGGCCTCGGGCTTTCCCAGGGCCTCGCGCCAGGCCTCGTTCAGGCTGGTCAAGATGCGGATCACCTCGTCGATCGGCGCGTCCTCGCGACGGATCTTGGCCCGCACCAGGCGGTCGCCCATGTAGAGGTACAGCCGGCGCAGGTTGCCGGCGATCTCCCCGCCCAGCTCCATGTTCAGCGAGGCGTTCAACTCGTCGATGATGTCCTGGGCGCGGTTGATCAGGGAGGCGCAGCCCGGGATGTCTCCCTCGGCCAGGCAGGTCTTGGCCTTGATCAGGAAGCTGATGGCCCCCTCGTAGAGCAGGACGATCAGACGACCGCGGTCCACGGTGGCCACCTGGGTCTTTCGATACTGGTTTTGCGCATAATTCAACATGGGTCCCATCCCTTCCTTGGTCATGGGTCTTCCCCCAGCGGCCCTGCCGGGGGGTTAACTGCTGCTGTTGCCCGGCAACTGGCCGATGGCGCTTTCCACCGCCTTGGATTGCGAGTTGAGGGTGGACAGGGTCGACTCCAGCCGGGCGAAACGCTCAAGCTGCCGTTGACGGTACAGCTCCAGACGCTTTTCCTCTTTTTCGATGCGCGTATCGATGTCGGCGATGATGCTGTTGTAGTTTTTGATCAGGACGTTGAGCATGCCCGTCTCGGAGTCGGTCAGGGCCTTGGCTTCCTTGTAGACCCGCTGGGCGGCGCCGGTGCTGCCCTTGGCGGTGTTTCCGATGAACAGGTTGGCCACCGCCTCCGGGTCCAGGGCCAGCGCCTTGGCCAGCATGGTGCTGTCGATGGTCCAGGTGCCATCGTTGTCCGGATCGGTGGCGATGCCGATTTGGCTCAGGTGGGTAAAGGTGTCCTGGCCGTCCACCAGGCCCGCGATGCTCTTATTGAGGGTGGAATCCAGGCGCGACTTGATGATGTAGTAGCCGTAGTTGCCGATGAGCACGCCGGATTCTTTGGTTGTCGAGTCGTATTTGGTGGCTTCGCGAATGTAGCTTTGGGCGTAGTTGACGGCGTTGATCAGGGCCTCGATCTTACTCTGAATGGCGCTGGTGTCCACCGAAACGGTGACGACGGTGTCGCCGGCGTCGTGCAGGGAGAGGGTGACGCCGTTGATCACGCCGTCGATGCTGTTGCTGCTGCGCTGCAGGTAGTTGGAGGCCCCAGAGGGATAGCCGTCCACCTTGATCATGCTGTTGGTGGCCAACTGCGTGATGTCGAAGCCGCCGCCCAACTCGCCGCCGCTGCCGAAGCTGGAGCCGCTGAAGTCGTGGCTGACGTTGGATATCTGGTATTGGGCGCCGGAGTTCTTGCCGGTCAGCACCAGCTTGTAGCTAGTGGGCAGGCCCAGGCCGTCGTTGATGATGCTGGCGGTCACGCCGGGGTTGTCGGAGTCGACGTTGATCAGGGTCGCCAACTGGGAAAGGGTGGTGCCGGACATGACCGAGACGTCGATCTTCTGGCCGTTGTAGGTGTAGCTGAAGGTGGCGTTGGCCGTGGTCACGGCGGTGATGTCCTTGTCGGCGAAGCCCTGGTGCACCACCTTGGTGGCCTGGGCCAGGCCCTTGTCCTGGCCCTGCTGCTGCACTGGGGCGAAGACGTTGACCTGGAAGGTGTCGCCATTGACCAGGGTGCCGGCGCTCAGTTTCAGGGAGAAACCTTGCTCGACGCTGTAGGTCTGGTCGCTGTCGCTGACGCTGACCGTGCCGGTGCGCCCCAGGGAGTCGGTCCAGCGCAGGACCACGGTGTTGCCCCCGCCGGAGGCGATGCTCCCCGAGGACATCACGGTGAAGCTGTAGGTCTTGCTGACCGATCCCTGGTAGTTGCCGGCGGTGGTCACGGCGCTGGTGCCGGACCATTTCTGGGGTTCGGCCTCGTCGATGTCGTTGGCGTAGGCGTTGACGCTGAAGGTTTGGCCGTCGCTCACCGTGCCGGCTGCCAACTGGATGAATACGCCCTTTTCGACCTCGATGCTGTCGCCAGCCTTGTAGTTGGCGGGCACGGTGATCACCGTCGGGGCGCTGGCCGCGCCTCCATCCCAGGAGCGGGTCCAGGAGATCTCGAAGCTGTCGGAGCCCACGGTTCCGCCGCCGCTGACATTCTGGACCGTGAAGCTGTAGGTGGCCACGCTGCCGTCGGCCTTGTCGCCGGTGAATTGGCCGGCCACCGAGACGCCCACTCCCAGGGAGGAGGAGGCCAGGGCCGCGTCGTGGGAGTCGAAGGAGAGCAGGGTGGGGTTCTGCACCACGTCCACCCGGCCGGCGTCGCCGCCGGTGACGGCGGTCAGCACCAGGTGCTGGCTGCGGCTGCTGGTGCCGTCATCCTCGATGGTGGCGGTGACCGCCCCCGAGGCCTGGGAGTTGATGGCGTCGCGCAGCTGGGTCAGGGTCTCGCCCCCGGTCAGGGTGACGTTGTAGTTGGTGCTGCCCACCCGCAGGATCATGGTGCCGCCGCCAGCGCTGACGGCGGTGGAGGAGGTGCTGGCCAGGCCGGCGCTGCGCAGGATCTGGGGCACGGCGCTGCCCACCGTCACCCGGTAGGCGCCCTGGTTGGCGCCGGTGGTGGTGGCGGCGGTGGCCACCGAAGAAGAGCTGGTGGTGGCGCTCAGCGCCATGAACTCCGCGCTGGTGTCCATGGCCCCCGCGGCTTCCTCGACCGCCTCCAGGCGCTGGTTGAGCGCCGTCATCGAGGTGATCTTGGACTCCCAGGTGGCCTTCCAGGTCTCCATCCGGGTCTTGTGGATGGACTCGATCTTCACCAACTGGTCCACGATTTCATTGAAATCGGTGCCGGAGCCCAGGCCGGTGAAGTTGATCGACCCACTGAGGAGGGTCGAGGTCAGGTTGGTGAGGCTGCTGCTGGTGGTGGCGTCGGTGGCCATGTTCCTCGCATCCTGGGGCTGGAGTGCAGGCGAAGCTTCCGCCTAGCCTTGATGCAATGCCCATGCCGAAGGAATCGTTTGGCTAACAGCCTGAAACACAAGGCAAATAATGGTGGCGTTCGCGCCAGCCGCCGGATTGGCCCCCGGCAAGGCGGAAGAAGTTGCCGCCCTGCGGGGCCAGTCTTGCTGGTCTGCGCAATAACTAGATCGGCTTATGGGCTTGGGGACTTGAATGATCTTTGACAGCCTCTGCCGACGCGGCCTATGATGCCTGCCAAACGGCCGCTGGGCGGCGGAGCGATATGGGGAGCGCGGCGGTGGATATTCACCAGATACCCTATCATCTGCGCAACACGGTGGAGTTTCTGGATTGCCCGATCTACATCGGGCTGGAGGATGACACCTGCCGGCCGCCGTCCAGCCTGGCCCTGGGCGACACCCTGATGGTGCTGGGGCTTTTGCGCAACCAAGGCCGTCCGGTGCGTCTGTTCCTGCAGCCCGGCGCGGCCCGGGAGCTGGTGGAGAGCCATCCCCTGGTGCGGGAGCTGGTGCTGGAGGTGGAGGCGGACGGCGGGCCGGGGATCCAGGCTCTGCCGGTGGCCCGCTTCGGACGGGCGGTGACCTGGGTCAGCGCCGCGAGCCTGCGCCTGCCCCTGGGGGTGCGGCCGGTGGATCAGGTGCGGGCCAATCCCATCCTGGCCCATAGCCTGCATTATGGCCTGGAAATCACCGACGACCGCCCCAGCGTCTTCGTGGACCCAGCCCGTCCCGCCCGCCTGGCCGGTCTACTGGCCCGCCAGCGGCCGACCATGGTGGTCTATCCCCTGCACGCCGATCGAGCCGACAGTCTGTGGCAGGACCGGGAGTGGTGGGTGGCGCTCTTGCGCCGCCTGCGCCCCGAATTCCACCTGGTGGCGGTGGGGGCCCCGGATTATGGCGAGCTGACCGCGGAGGTGGACCTCTGCCTGCCCTCCGATCACCCTGATTCCACCTTGCTGGACCTGGCCTGGCTCTTGGCGCGGGCGGCGGGATTCGTGGGGCGCGAAGGCGGCCTGGCCCATCTGGCCGCGGCCATGAACCCCCGGCGGCTGCTGATCTGGGATTCCATGGCCAGCTACCGCTTCTGGGCCGGGTCGGGCGGCCACCACCTGATCTTCAGCAATCCCTACACCTTCCGTTACCCCCAGACCTGCCGTCTGGACCGGACTCAAGTGCAAGCCATGCTAGACAAGCTGTCCGCCCAGACCGAGGGCGAACCAGCCTCGGCCAACTGGGAGGAGCGGGCCCGGGCCCTGGCTGGCGGCGAGGAGCAGTTGACCCGGATGGTGCTGATCTGGCGGGAGATGGAGGAGGAGCGCCTGGCCATGGCCGCCTGGCGCCAGGACCCGGAACAGCGCCGGCGGATCAATGCCCAGAGCCTGGATTTCGCCCAGCGCGCCGCGCGAGGCATGCTGGCGGCAGGGCAGAACTGGGTGGTCCCGGTTTTCCCCTGAAGGTTGTGACCGCCCTGATCGGGCCTCAGCCCCGGGCCTGGCCCAGCCGGGATGGATCCAACCCCACCCACCGGAGCAATTCTGGCGCAATCTCCGTGGCGTTGGCCTTGCCGTTCTCTCCCCGCAGCCAGGACAGGCAATAGAAGCCGTTGGCGTCGGGCTTGCGGTCCAGGTGCTGATAACCCCGCTGGCTCAGCACCGCGAAGGCGCCGGGCCGCAGGGCGGCCACGGTGCTCTCGATCAGGGCGTAGACCTGCTGGTAGGCGGCGAAGTTGCGGTAGTTGGTCAGCTCCCAGGTCTGTTGGGCCAGCTCCAGGGCGTTGAGCCCCACCACCAGGACCTCCACCGCCGGCAGAGCCATGGCGGTGGTCAGCTTGTTGCGCTCCACCTGGTGGAGCAGGGCCTCTTGGCGTACGTCGGCCTCCAGCCTTTGGCTGACGATCTGGCGCTCGTAGTTGGTGAGCACATAGTCGGTGCGGTAGCCGCTGGCCAACACCTGGCCGGCCAGGGCCGGGGGATGGACCAGGTCCGGGGCCAGGCGCCCGCCCGGATAGCCGGCCAGGGCCCAGACCGGCCAGGTCGGCGGCGGGCAGCCCATGGGCAAGGCCACCAGACCCAGGCTCAGGCTTTGGGCCATGATCTCCCAGACCGACCACACGGCCAAGTCGTCCAGGCGGGGGGCGCGCTCGTCCACCGTCTCGCCGGTCAGGCCATGGCGGCCCGGCTCCTGGCCGGTATAGATGGTGGCCCAAGCCGGATAGTTTTGGGCCTTGGCGCGGTCGGGCAGCAACAGCTCGCCCCAGGCCCTGCCCATCAGGAAGTGTGGCGCGGGCATCTTGATAAGGTCCAAGCTCAGGCCGCCCACCAGGAAGACCAGCAGGCGGGGAGGCTGGTCGGCCACGCAGGGCGGGGCCTGCGCCAGCCGACGCTGGCAGACCGCCAGGCGGGAGTTGGCCGTCTCGTCGGCGGGGTGAAGCATCAGCAGCCGGCCGTAGGCGCCTTGGGCGCTGGCGTATTCGCCCCGACCGAAGTAATAGTCTCCCAGGCGGCGCCAGGCCGCGGGCTGGCCGGGGAAGAGGTCCAGTCCCCGCGTCAGCCAGGGAATGGCCTGCTCGGTCTGCCCGGAGCGGTCCAGGGCCTGTCCCAGATCGAAAAGAACCTCCGGGGAAAGGGGCGCCAGGCGCTCGGCCCGGGTGAGGATTTCCACCGCCTCGGCCAGCCGGCCAGCCTCCAGGGCCTCGCGCCCCCGGCGACTCAACTCGCCGCTTTGCTGGCTCTCCAGCTTTTCCAGCGCCAGGCGCTCGATCTCCCGGGGCCAGGTCCACTCCGGATGGGCCTGCAGCACCTTTTGGTTTAGGCGTTGCACCAAGGCGGTGAAATCGTGCGCCAAGAGAGTGGCTAGCGCCTGCTGGCTACACTGCTCCAGCTTGTTGAAATCCTCCATGCGGGCGAAAAGCTCCTCGGCCCGGTCCTCGTGTCCCAAAAAAGCCTCGGCCACCACCCAGCGCAACAAAACCAGGTTCATTTGGTCCAGGGTCATGTTCTCGAAAAAGACGAAGGCGTCCGGGTTGGCCCGCGCCTCCATCTGCAGTTTCCAATACCGCTCGGCGGCCTGGACCAGTTCCTCCCACTGGCGGTGCTTGTAGTGGGTCAGGACCACGAAGAACAGAGGGTCGGGGTAGACCGGCACCTTGGCCAGGCAGTCTGGGGCGTGGCGCAGAACCTCCTGGTCACGGCCCAGGATGGCCAGGCCGTTGATCAGGGGATAGTAGACATGAGGGTAGTGGCGCTCCATGCCGTGCTCTTGCTTCAGCAGTTCCAGGGCGCGATAGGCCTCGTCCACCGCCTCGGACACGCTTTCCATGCGCGAGACCAGGGTGTGGGCCAGGTAGGAGTGGGCCAGGAAGTTGTCCGGCTCGTCCTCGGCCCATTTTCGGATCATGCTCAAGCGTCGCTGGTGCTTGGCCTCCATGGTCTCGGCGTCCTCGTTGTAGCCGTAGTGCCACAACTTGACGCCGATGCGGGCCACCTGTCCGCTGACCATGGGCCGGTTGTGGACCAGGCCCTCGTAGTGGAAGCCCACGTGATTGCGGAACAGACGCGGGTGGAGGATGAAACTCTCCCCCCCGGCGGTGATGTCGTTGTACAGCTCGATCAGGAAGGCGTTGATGCCCACCGGGGCCCGCACCGCGTCATAGAGCAGGGGGGCCGTCTCCTGGTCCAACTCCTCGTCGGCGTCAAATATGAACAACCAGTCGCCGCTGGCGTAGCTAATAGATTGGTTGCGATGGACCGAGAAGTTGTACTCCCAGGGGTGGTGGTAGATCGTGGCGCCGAATTCCTGGGCGATCTCCACCGTGCGGTCGGTGCTGCCGGTGTCCACCACGATGATCTCGTCCACCCAGGGGCGCACGCTGGCCAGGGCGGTGGGCAGGCGCTTCTCCTCATTCTTCACCATCATGCAGCAACTGATGGTGGGACGGTTGTGGGGGGCCGGGCCTTGCTTGGACGGGGTCGGTGGCTTTTGCTTGCCTTTCGCGGGCGGCATCCTGACCTCCACCGGATGATGGGTTGCGCCGGGTCGATCTGGCGGAAGTGTAAGGGCCACGCGGGGATACTGTCAACCATGGCCCACGCTTGGCCGGGGCGTCCGGCCTGGTTCGCCGGGCGCCGGGCCCCGCCCCGGGCGGCTTTAATTTTTTTTCGCCCCGGCGACAAAAAAGTCTTTAGGCGATTTTCGCCCGGCCGATAAGACCGGTGAATGCAGGGCGGTGGCGCCGGGCTGCCAACCCGGAACTCAAGGGGAAAGACACTAGCCCAGCAGAAAAACAGGGTGCCAAAGGGATCTTGGCGCCGCGTCAACCAAGGAGGGGTTGAGATGAGCTTGGTAGTCAATCACAATTTGATGGCCATGAACGCGGCCAGGAACCTGAGTACGATCTATGGGAGGCTGGCCACCAGCACCCAGCGGTTGTCCTCGGGCTTGCGGGTCAACTCGGCCGCCGATGACGCCGCCGGCCTGGCCATCCGCGAACTGATGCGGTCGGATATCTCGGTGCTTAACCAAGGCATCCGCAACGCCAGCGACGCCATCAGCATGATTCAGACCGCCGAGGGCGCCATGAGCGTCATCGACGAGAAGCTGATCCGCATGAAGGAGCTGGCCGAGCAGGCGGCCACCGGCACCTACACCACCGCTCAGCGCGAGATCATGAACTCCGAGTACCAGGCCATGGCGGCGGAAATCGACCGTATCGCCAACGCCACGGACTTCAACGGAGTCAAGCTGCTGGACGGCTCGTTGAGCAACGGCCACGCGGGCTCGGGCATGAAGATCCACTTCGGCACCGGCAACAGCTCCGCCGAGGACTACTACTTCATCAAGATGGCCGACATGCGCGCCACCCAGGCCACCGGCCTGCGGGTGGGCAACAGCGACGCCCGCGAGGTCTGGCGGAGCCTGACCCTGAACGCCACCTCCCAGACCAGCTATCTGAGCGCCAGCGCCT
>JAIUYB010000072.1 GCA_020216625.1 Desulfarculus sp. | reverse complement strand
TCTGCCCGGCCGGGATCGACATTCCCAGCTTCATCGCCCTGGTGGGCCATGGCCGCCACGCCGAGGCCCTGTCCGTCATCCGTCAGGACAACCCCTTGCCCTACATCTGCGGCCTGGTCTGCCCGGCCCCCTGCGAGATCGGCTGCCTGCGGGGCGACCTGGACCAGCCCATCGCCATCCGGGTGATGAAGGCGGTGGCCGCGGCCGGGGCCCTGGCCGCCGGCGGCTATCCCAAACCCGCGCTCGATCCGCCCAGCGGGCGGCGGGTGGCGGTGATCGGAGCCGGGCCGGCCGGCCTGGCCTGCGCCTGGTTCGCGGCCCTCAAGGGCCACGCGGTGACGGTGTTCGAGGCCCAGGACCAGGTGGGCGGCACCACCTTCATGGGCATCCCCGCCTACCGCCTGCCGCGCGCGGTCATCGCGGCCGACGTCAAGGGCATCACCGACATCGGGGTGGAGATCCGCACCGGCCAGGCCCTGGGCCGGGACTTCAGCCTACAGGATCTGCGCGACCAGGGCTGGGACGCCGTTTTCCTGGGCATCGGGGCCATGCGGGGATATCTGCTTGGCATCAAGGGCGAATCGGATTATCCGCAGGTGCTGGACGCGGTGAGCTTTTTGCGCGCGGTCTCCCAGGGAGACCTGCAACCCCCGGCCGAGAAGGTGGTGGTGGTGGGCGGCGGCAACGCGGCCATGGACGCGGCCCGGACCTGCCTGCGCCTGGGGGTGGACCAGGTGGTCCTGGCCTACCGCCGCACCCGCGAACAGATGCCGGCCCACGACGAGGAGGTGCGCGAGGCCCAGGCCGAGGGCGTTGAAATGCGCTTCCTCACCATCCCGCTGGCGGTGGAGGGCCAGGGCGGACGGGTCACCGGCCTGCGCTGCCTCAGGGCCGAGCTGGGTCCGCCCGACGACAGCGGCCGCCGGCGGCCGGTGCCGGTGGAGAACAGCGAGTTCGTTATCCCAGCCGGAGCCGTGATCGCGGCCATCGGCCAGCAGCCTGACCTTACCTGCCTGGGCGACCTGGCGGGCCAGGCCAATCTGGCCGCCCGCACCCTTCGCGCCCATCCCCTCACCGGACAGACCGTCCTGCCCTGGCTTTTCGCCGGCGGCGACGCGGTGACCGGGCCGCGCACCGTGGTGGAGGCGGTGGCGGCGGGCAAACGCGCGGCCCAGGCCCTGGATGCCTGGCTGCGGGGGCAGGATCCGGTGGCGGCGGTGGAGCTGCCCCGTCCTCGCCAACGGGTGGATCCCCTGCTACTGCCGGCGGCGGAAAAGGCCAGCCTGGGCCGCGCCCGCATCCCCCAGCGCCAGGCCCAGGCCCGCCGCCGCGATTTCGACCAGGTGGAGCTGCCCTTGCCGCCCGATGGGGCCCTGCGCGAGGCCCAGCGCTGCCTGCGCTGCGACCTGTGCATCGGCTGCGGCCTCTGCCAGACCGCCTGCGCCGAGGCCGGGGTGGGCGTGCTCCAACTCAGCCCCACTCCCGCCGACCGGCTGGCCTTCCTGGATATGACCGGCCCCGGGGCCGGCTGCATCGGCTGCGGCTCCTGCGCCAACGTTTGTCCCACCGGGGCCCTGCGGATGCTGGACCAGGGGGCCATCCGCCGCCTGGCCCTGGGCGGCGCGGTCTTCGCGGAATTGGACCTGGTCCCCTGTCTGGCCTGCGGCCGCCACTACGCGCCCCGAAACTATCTGGAATGCGTCGAAGGCCGGCTGGACGCCAGGCACGCCCCGGTCTCCGCCGCCTGCCAACGGTTATGCCCCGAGTGCTCCCGCGCCAGAGGGGCGAGCCACCGCGGCGGGGCGCGACCACTCCCGGGCCGAGCCTAGCCCCGGGAGCAATCCCGGCCGGCGACCGACCCCATAGCGGTGGTCAACGACCTCATCCCGGTCCCCAGGAGAAAATTGCCATGGACAAACAGTGGAAATGCTCGGTCTGCGGCTATCTCCACCCGGGCAAGCATCCCCCGGACGTCTGCCCCCAGTGCGGGGCCAGCATGTACCAGTTCATTCTCTACGCCCCCCTGCCGCCGGAGCTGGAGCGTCGCCTGCGCGAGGCTTTCGCCGGCGAGGCCAGCGCCCACGTGCGCAACCTGGCCTTCGCCCGCCGGGCCGATCAGGACGGACACCCCGCCGTGGCCCGCCTGTTCCGGGCGGTGGCCATGGCCGAAAAGGTCCACGCCGACGAGTACCTGAAATTTCTGGAAGGCGTGGTCGGTCCCACCGAGGAAAATCTGCGGCGCGCCTTTGAGAGCGAACTAAAGGCCAAGCAGGAGATCTACCCCGATCTGGTCAAGGAGGCCTTCCACCTGGGGCGGGAGGACGTGGCCTGGAGCTTCATTCGCTCCCGGGACGTCGAGGCCCGCCACGCCCAGCTCTACAAGGACGCCCTGGCCGCCCTGGTCAACGAACGCCCCATGGAATACCAGGTCTGCACGGTCTGCGGCTATGTCTTCACCGGCCAACCCCCGGACGAGTGCCCTATCTGCAAAAGCGGCCGCGACAAATTCCATCCCGTCCCCTAGCCGGCCCAACCCCCGGCCGGCCAGGGCCTGAGTCCCAGTGCCCGGGCCGGGCCGCTCACGGCAATGCCGACCGTCCAGTTTGCCCGGCGGTTGGCGGCTACCGGGGGAAGCGAGCCAGGGATGAGAAACCGCCACGGCGCCTGGCGAGGCCGCGCGATGACCGCGAAGGGGAGTGCCAATGCGCGTTGGCGGCGCGCGCCGATGAAGGCCAAATGGCTGGAACCAATCCTGGCCGAGAGGGCGCAACCTAGGCGCTGATCAGGCGGGTCTGGTAGCGGTGCTCCAGGAGGTCCTGGAGCTGGCTGATGACCGCGAAGCTCTCCTTGAGCATCTTGCGTTGCAGGTTGTTCAGCCCGGCCGGGTCCACGAAGTTGTCCGGGGCGTCGCCCCGGGCCCGGGCCTCCAGATGCTGGGTGATTCGCAGCAGGGTGATGAACCCAAACGCCTCGCGCAGGTCCGCCCCCAGGGTGGGGGAGAGGATCCCCGCCCGCTCGGCGGCGGCCAGCCGGGCCAGGGTGTTGGTCTCTGCCACCCCGCGCTCCAGGGCCATCACCCGCGCCCCGTCCACGATGGGGGTCAGCCCGCTGAGCTTGAGATTCAGCTTGTTCTTGTGCTCGCCGCTTTTTTCCACCACGAACTGGCGCAGGAAGCCCAACGGCGGGCGGTTGGCCAGGGCGTTCTTGGCCATGGCGCGCAGGAACAGGCGGTTGTCCTCCAGGCCCTGGTGCACCTTCTCCACCAGGGTCTCCAGATAGTCAGCCTCGGCGTAGAGCGCCCGCAGGTCGAAAAAAATGCTGGCCAGGCGCAGGGTCAGGGGCTTGGGCTCGGCCAGCCAGCGGGCGAAGGTCTTCTGCCACTGGGCCTCGGTTTGGCACCAGCGGGGGTTGTTGGCCATGATCTCGCCAGGGCAGCGGGGGAAGCCGCAGGCCTCCAGACCGGCCACCACCTGGTCGGCGAAGCCCAGGAACCAGGCCTTGATGTCGGCCTCGCGCTCCGGCGGCACGTTGGCCAGGATCAATGCGTTGTCCTGGTCGGTGCGCAGGGTCTGTTCGCGGCGGCCCTCGCTGCCCAGGGCCATCCAGACATAGGGCACCGGGGGGCGGCCGCCGCCCTGGTTCTCGATTTGCTCGGTGATCAGCTCCAGCAGCTTCAGGGTCAGGCGGTCGTTGAACTCGCTGACCAGGGCCAGCATGGTGGCGGCCGAGCCTCCCAGGCGCAGCAACAGCTCCAGCACCCGGTCGATCTTGCGGTGCACCGCCACCAGCTCCGCCACCGAGGCCACCTTTTCGATGTCGCGCACCACGCCCACCGGCGAGGAACCGGTGAGTCCCTGGAGGTCGTGGTCGCTGATCACGCCCACCACCCGGTCGTGGTCGCTAACCACCAGGTGGTGGATGCCATGGCGGCTCATGGCCAGCAGGGCCTCGAAGGCGTAGGCGTCGGGACCGATCTCGTGCACCGGGGCGCTCATGAACTCGGCCACCGGACGATCGGCGGAGCGGCCCAGGGCCAGCACCCGGCCGCGCAGATCCTGGTCGGTCAGCACCCCGATGGGGTGGCCGCTCTCCTCGGTGACGACGATGGAGCTGACCTGGCGGATGCTCATGCGATGGGCGGCGGCGCGCACGGTGGTGGCGGGCAGGCAGGTCAGGGGGTCGCGGGACATGACCTCGGCCACCCGGCTGCGCACCAGGGCCGCGTCCAGGGTCAGCCCGTCCAGGGCGGCGGTCATCGGTCCCGCCTGGCGGTCGGCGCTGCGCCGGGCGGCCTCCAGGTTGCGGGCCAGGCCCTGGCTGAAATGGCGCTCGAAGGCGGGATGGGCCGCCACCAGGGCCTTGAGGTCCTGGGCCGGCAAGAGATAGCAGATCAGGTCCTCGCGGGCGGTGACGGTGAACAATGCCTCTTTGCCCTGCAACAGGCTCACCGCCCCGAAGGTCTCGCCCTCGCCCCGGATGTCGATCAGCAGGTCGTCTCCCCCGGCCTGGGGCAGGGTGATCTTGGCGCTGCCGGCCTGGATGATGAACAGGTGGCTGGCCGGCGGGCCGCCCCGGGCGATGATGACCTGGCCCCGGGGAAAATAGCCGATCTCCATCCGCTCCACCACCGCCCGCAGCTCGTCCGGGGACAGGGTGTCGAAGGGCGGCACCGTGCGCATGAACTCCTGCACCCGGGGGTAGGGGGGCTGGCTCATGGCGCTCCGTGGGATCGGGTTGGCGATCGTGGTCCTGGTCGGGGCCGGGCCGGCGATGGTGATCTAGGTCATGCGCTGCCGGTGGACCGTCACCGGTTTGCGAGGCAGGACCGGGCCGGGCTTGGCGGGCCGCCCCAGGCAGACGATGCCGGCCAGCTCCAGCCACTCCGGCACCCCCAGCACCGGGCGCATGCGGGCCGGATCAAAGAAGGTGAACCACACCCCGCCCAAGCCCATGGCGTGGGCCGCCAGGAGCAGGTTCTGCACCCCGGCGGCGGTGGCGGCCAGGGAGCCGTGGGGCTGGTTGAAGTTGATGCCCAACCCGCCCTTGGCCGGGTCGTGGATCACGGCCAGAAGCAGGGGGGCCTGCTCCAGGAAGGCGGGGGAGTATTTGCCCACCCAGCTCGGACCGCCCAAGGAGAGCACCAGGGCCCGGGCCTCCTCGGCCACCTGGCGGATGGCCGACTTCTGGGCGGGGTCGGTGATCGCCACCACCGACCAGGGCTGCTGATTGAGGGGGCTGGGAGCCCAGGCCAGGGCCTCCAGCAGGCGCTTGAGTTCATCCTCGCTGACCGGATCGGGCAAAAAATCCCGTACGCTGCGCCGGCCGCTGATGGCCTCCCAGAGATCCATGCCAAACCCTCCCCGGCCACGGCCCCGCCCCGGGCGGGAGCGAAGGCCATCGCCCCTTGCTGGCTTGCCTGCCCCTTGGTCCCGCCCTGGGGCGGAATCCGCCATCTCCGTGGTGAAAGAGTTTGCCGCCACCCCAGGGCCGGGCGATGGCCTGGCCCCGGGTCTTGCATGGCCGCCATGCTTACGCACATTATATGATAATCAGGCGGTTGGGGGGAAGCCGACCATCGGAGGATGGCGGGCTTGGCCGCTATTGACAGGGCCCACAGTGTGATAGAGTTATAACCAGAATCCGATATCAGCCTCCCCGGCCTGCCCGCGTCCGAGTCGACCGCCCTTGGTGGAACCGGCGTCTTCATGCTCAGCCCGTATGCAGCCGCGTTCCCGGTGGCCGTGGACCCCACCCCTGCATGGCAGCGCTCATTCGGGGAGTCAGCCTGGTGACCAAACATCCCTGGACTAAAAACCACCGGCGTCATTGGAAGCTCGGCGTCAAGTCGCGGTCACGCCCAAGGCCGCGGACCGCGGCGAACAAAGAGGCTACGCTTGATTATCAAGAGATTTTCGAGGCGCTGCTCCATGGCCACCCCCTTGGCCGCGCGGTGTTGGGGGTCATTCCGGACCCGGTGGTGGTCTATGACCACCAGGGCGCGGTGGTCTATTTCAACCCGGCCTTCACCAAAACCTTCGGTTGGGAGCTTGACGAACTGCTCGGCCAGCAGGTTCCCTTCGTGCCCGAGGCGGAGAGGGGGGTTTCCCTGGCCGCCATCCAGCACCTGTTCGCCTCCGGCGGGTCGGGGGTGTTCAATTCCCGACGTTTGACCAAGGACGGCCGCCTGCTGGACGTGCGCATCAGCGCCACCGGCATTGTCGACGCCCAGGGCGCGGTGGTGGGCATGGTGGTCAACCTGACCGACCAGACCGCCATCAAGAACGCCGAGCGCGAGCTGGGTCGCCATAGCGCCTTCTTCGAGCAACTCTTCCATGCCTCGCCCGACGCCATTCTGGTGGTGGAGCACGGCGGAGAAATCCAACGCGTCAATCAGGAATTCACCAGGCTTTTCGGCTATCAAGAGCAGGAGGTGAAGGGGCTGAACGCCACCGATCTGCTGGCCCCCGGCGAGCTGAGGGCCGAGGGCCTCAGGGTGCGTGAACGCATCAAGCGTGGAGAGAGCATCCGGATCGAAACCCGGCGTCAGGCCAAGGACGGCTGGTTGGTGGACGTGGACCTTTCGGCCACGCCCATCATCCTCGACCAGCACCGCCTGGGCGACCTGGTGGTCTATCGCGACATCACCGCCCACAAGGCCGCCGAGGCGGCCCTGGCCCAGAGCGAGGAGCGCTACCGCACCCTGTTCGAGTCGGCCGGCGATGCAATTTTCCTCATCGAGGACGATAGGTTCGTGGCCTGCAACAACCAGGCCTGCGACCTGCTGGGCGCTGGGCGCGAAAAGATCATCGGGGCCCATCCCTGGGACTTCTCCCCCCCGGAGCAGACGCCGGGAATCTCCTCCCAGCAGTACGGGCGCGGCCTGATGGCGGCCGTACTGCGGGGCGATGCCCAGCTATTCGAATGGAAGCACCGTCGGCTCGACGGATCGGAGTTCGACGCCGAGGTGCGCATGACCCGGGTCGCGGTGGCCGGCAAGCCCCTGGTGATGACCCTGGTGCGCGATATCACCGAACGGCGCCGGGCCTTGGCGGCGCTGAAGCAGAGCGAGGACAAGTTCGCCAAGGCCTTCATGGCCAGCCCGACCTGGGTCACCATCGCGGCGGCGGACGACGGCCGCTTCCTGGACGTCAACCAGGCCTTCCTGGCGGGGACCCTTTTCTCCCGCCCGGAGGTCATCGGACGCTCGGCCCTGGACATCAAGCTCTGGGCCAACCCCGCCCAGCGCGAGCAGATGGTGCAGCTTTTGCGGCGGGATGGGCGGATCCGGGGCGAGCAGGTCACCTTCCGTCGTCGCGACGGCGAGCTGGTCCACTGCGAGCTCTCGGTGGAGCTGATCGAGGTGGAGGGCCGGCCCTGCTTCCTGGCGGTGATGGTCGACGTCACCGAACGCAAACGGGCCGAGGCGGAGCTGGAGCTCATCCACTTCACCCTCAATCACGCCCCGGCCGCGGCCTATCTCATCCGCTCCGACGGCTCCTTCGCCTATGTCAACCAGACCGCCTGCGACCGCCTGGGCTACACCCGCCAGGAGCTTCTGGGCCTGCGGGTCCGGGATCTGGATCCGGTCTACACCGAGCAGAACCGCCTGGCCCTGTGGAAGAACCTGCGGATCAGGCGACACATCCGCCTGGAATCGACCCACCGCGCCAAGAACGGCGAGGTCTTTCCGGTGGAGGTGCGGGTCAACCACCTGGAATGGGGCGGCGAGGAGTATCACTGCGTCTTCGTCAGCGACATCAGCGAAAGCCGGCAGGCCCAACAGGCCCTGGCGGAATCCGAGGAGCGCTTCCGGGTGTTGAGCGAGGAGTCCCCCCTGGGCGTCAGCCTGATCTCCGCCGACGGCAAGTCCTACGAGTACGTGAACCCGGCCTTCACCGCCATCTTCGGCTACACCCTGGAGGAGGTGCGGAAATCCGGACAGTGGGCGCGGCTGGTCTTTCCCGATCCCGCCCTGCGCCGCCAGGTCCTGGCCGACTGGCTCCAGGACAAGGCCGGCGTCAGAGCGAAACAATCCAGGGTCCGCACCTACGAGGTGGTCTGCAAGGACGGCTCGCGCAAAACCATCCTCTTCCGGCCCGTGCTCACCAGCAGCGGCCGCGATTTCGTGCTCTACGAGGACATCACCCAGCAGGTGAGGTTCGAAAAGGCGCTCCGGGAGTCGGAGCGGCGTTACCGTGAGCTGGTGGACAACATCAGCGATTTCATCTACACCCATGACCTGGACGGGCGCTTCCTCTCCGTCAACCGCATGGCCGCCGCCTCGCTGGGATACGCGCCCGAAGACCTGATAGGCCGCCGAATAACCGATTTGATGCTGCCCGAGCACCGCCGCGATTTTCACCAGCAATACCTG